>JAHIVS010000164.1 GCA_018816605.1 Pseudomonadota bacterium | reverse complement strand
ATACCCGTAATCTCTTCGGCTGCCCGGTTAAATGAGGTGATTTCCCAGTTATAATCTATGGTAAAGACACCATCTGATATGCACTCTAAAATTACTTTTGTGGTATCTTCTTCAAGGGGGCCAAATATTTTATTTCTATCCATTATTTTGTTTCCATGGGTTTCAGATGTTTCTAATTTTTACGCCAATGTTTGCAAAAAAGCAACCCGTAATTCCATTCTGCTGAGGATGAAAAGCAATTGGTGTGCCAGCCATTTTCTGGGAGGCTTAATTGGTCGAACCGGCTGATATATTGGGGTTTTAGTCAGGGGAGTCATTTAGCATTTTCATGGGTGATTGCAGAAACGAGACTATGGAAGGCAGCCAATGGTTGCAAAATAGCGACCATTGGCTGCCCAGGTTTGCATCTTTCCCTCCGGAGGCGACCAGAAAATCGGTGGGAAGTGGTCAGGGAAAAAATAGGTTCCCTGTGTTTCCTCTCACGCTTTTTGGATTGGGAGCCGAAAACTATTTTAAATGGAATAATTTTGGGTTGCTTTTTTAAATGTCTGGAGCATGGGGCTTGTTTGGGGAATATTTGTTAATTAAGGATGAAAAGAATGGACAATTTAGCCATCAACGTAAACGGCCCGGAGCTTGTGGGTGTCTCCCCATTGCACGCTTTTGAAAAATCAGCACCAGTGCCGCAAAGAACGGGGGAAGTTCCCCCAGAAGAGAAGCCAGCCAGCGCACCCTCCCAAATGACAGCCCAGGATGTGAAGGAGATTCTTGATTCTTTCCAGGATCTGTCAAAAACCATTCAGACAAAATTGAATTTTTCGGTTTCCAAAGAAAACAATGAAATCATTGTAAAGGTGATTGATAAAACGTCAAACCAGTTGATCCGTCAGTTCCCTTCCGAGGAGATGCTTAATCTTCAGGAAAAAATGAGGGATATGGCAGGCTTTCTTTTAAATGCAAACGCATAGTCTCTAAAGCGTTCTGCCGTTCTCCTTTTTCGGTCGGTGCTGGCCCATATCCCTTTTATCTTGCTGGATTGGCCTGCTCCTGTTTGCCGTTGACAGGCAGGCAGACTTCCGATATTTTTAGTCTATTAACAATTCCCATTTCAAAAAACTATTTTAACCAAACACTTGAGCAGGATCGGAAATTGAAAACCCAATTGCCTGAAAATCCATTGAATTCCCCATATCTTGCGAGAACACAGCAGGTGATAGATCGGATTCTGGCTGCAAAAACCATTGATGAGATCGTCATTGGCGCCAGGGACCGCATCCTGAGCCTATTTGATGCCCAGAAGATCATCATTTACGTCTATGATGCCCTTCGCCATGAAATTTTTACCCGGTTTCTAAAGGGATCTGATATCAAGGAGCAGCGATTGCCGGCCGGGTCTTCCAACATTCCCGGTTTTGTGGTTTCCGCCACGAGAAAAGTCTGTATCAAGGATGTCTATGATGTGTCCGAGCTTGCCGCCATCCATCCCTCCCTGGGGTTTGATCGTTCATGGGACGAAAGTACCGGGTTTCGTACGACAGGGATGATGGCGGTACCGGTTCTGTTTGAAAAAGAAGTGTTGGGCGCCTTGGTCATAACCAACCCCAGGGGAAGCCAGGGGTTTTCCCGAAAGGAAGAAGACCTGTTGGAATCCATTGGCACCCGGATTGGCATTTGCTTCAAGGATAAGATGCAGTTTTCCCATCCCCTCCGGTTTGCATACCTGCTGGACAATCGCCTGATTTCCCATGATGATCTTAAAAAGGCCATGGAATTGTCCAGGGAACGAAAGATTCCCGGGGAAATCATTCTTATGGATCGATATCGCATTTCCAAAAAGGATATCGGCACCTGTCTTGCCCATTATTTCGGGTGCAGGTTTTATGATTTTGAAGATCAGGTGTTTATCCCGCCTGAAAACGTAAAGGGAATCAACCTGGATTATCTGCGCAGGGTATGCTGGATACCGGTCGCAGTTGAGAAAAATGTTCTGGTGGTTGCCATAGATGATCCCCTTGATGTGAAAACCGCTGAGGTCAGGGGACTGGTCAATACCCGGAATATTGAGTTCCGGGTGGCCCTTGCCACAGACATCCTAAAGGCAATCGACACCCTTGCAAAGGGCGGAATACAAAAAGACGGGTCTGTGTACGATATTCTTGAGGAGTTGAAAATCGGAGGCGAAGAAATCGGGGAAGAAGACGATACCGCTATCCGGGAAGATGCAGGGGTTATTGTACGTCTGGTTCATCAGCTGATCATAGACGGCTACAATGCCGGTGCCTCGGACATCCACATAGAACCGGACAAGTCCAGGAAATCCACCCAGATTAGATTTCGGATTGACGGTCAATGCGTGCCATATCAGACCCTGCCCTTAAACTATAATCGTGAGCTTGTTTCCCGCATCAAAATTTTGGCAAACCTGGATATCTCCGAAAAACGACTGCCCCAGGACGGAAAAATCAAATTCCAATACACCCATAAAGCCCTTGAGCTCCGCATTGCAACCATACCCACGGTGATGGGAGAGAACATGGTGATGCGGATACTGGCATCCAGTAAACCGCTGCCCCTGTCAAAACTGGGATTGTCCCAGCAAAATCTTATGCGCCTTGAAAAAATAATTCAGTTTCCCTACGGCATTATCCTGGTGGTCGGGCCGACCGGATCGGGAAAAACAACCTCCCTTCATTCGGTCCTGGGGCATATCAATACGCCGGAAAGAAAGATATGGACAGCAGAGGATCCGGTTGAGATCACCCAGCAGGGACTTTGCCAGGTGGAGGTCCGTTCCAAGATAAACTATACCTTTGCCGCGGCCCTGCGCTCATTTTTAAGGGCAGATCCCGATGTGATCATGATTGGTGAAATGCGGGATCTGGAAACAGCCGGCATTGCTGTTGAGGCTTCCTTAACCGGTCACCTGGTGTTAAGCACTCTGCATACCAATTCTGCACCTGAAACCGTGACCCGGCTGTTTGATATGGGTATTGATCCCTTTAATTTCGCCGATGCCCTTT
>JAHIVS010000015.1 GCA_018816605.1 Pseudomonadota bacterium | reverse complement strand
CTTCCTTCCGCATACCGGATCCAGAAAGGCCGGTCATTGATACCGCATTCATAATTGGGATAAGATTCTCCGGTTTTACCGTTTTTCCAGGAGAGAATCATGGGATAGTCACATCTTTCAAAGGCTGTCTGCTTGGCCAGCTGCTTGGCCTTTAAAAAATCAAACCCTGCTTCGGGTATGTCAAATTTTATATATTCCTGGGACGAGTCTTCCGTCATTGTAAGGATTTGTACCATTAGAACCCCCTTAGGTTGTGTGTTTTTTCATTTAACCCGGTAATTTTTAAATATGGGGCATATGACCAAGATAAGAGCGAATTGGGAATTGACAATACTATGGATTCAACATAGAAAGCTTTACCAGAGGACCTAAATGAGAATAATAAAAAAAATAAAACAAATGGACCGGATTTGGAGAGTCTTTGTTGCGTCCATCCTCGTCCTGATCTTTTTTCCCCTTTCCCAGGTTCTGGTTTTCAAGTATGTGGATCCTCCCGGAACCGTCAACATGGTCTGGGAACGAATGATTTCTCCCCTCGTGGAAACCGAATATATTCCCTCTAAATATTCATGGCAGCCTTTTGAAAAAATCTCTCCCCACCTTAAGCGGGCGGTTCTGGCATCCGAGGATCAGCGGTTCCTCAGCCACAGCGGATTTGATTTTGAAGAAATGAAAATTGTGGCTGAAAATATCCTCTCCCGTAAGCGTTTCAGGGGGGCCAGCACCATCAGTATGCAGGCGGCAAGATCCCTTTTTCTTCCGGCCAGCAGGTCCTTTCTTCGAAAACTTGCCGAGGCGTGGTATACCATATTAATCGAACTTTTCTGGGACAAACGAAGAATTTTTGAAATTTATCTGAACACCGTGGACTGGGGAACCCATCTTGTGGGAGCCCAGGCAGGGGCCCAGGCCTATTTTTCCTGCAATGCCGGACAATTGACACGGCACCAGGCAGCCCTGATGGCTGCTGTTTTGCCCAGCCCCCACAAATGGTCTGCAAAAAATCCCAGTCCCTACATCAAAAAACGCCAGCAGCGCATCCTGCAACAGATGCCCGCCATGCCGCGGGTCTGACCTATTTGAACTCCACCAGCTCCACATCAAAAATCAGAGCAGCCCTGGGCGGAATAACACCCGGATACCCTGCTTCACCATAGGCGAGGGGATAGGCAAGCAACAGCCGCCGCATCTCTCCTTTTTTCATGCCGGCAATGCCAAGATCCCACCCCTTGATAACCTCCCCCTGTCCAAGGACAAACCCAATGGGCTCGCCCCTGTCCCGGGAGGAATCAAATTTTTTTCCATCTTCCAGTACGCCGGTATAATGGACTTTTACCCGGTCCCCGGCTTTTGTGTCAGATCCGGCCCCCGCCTTAAGGGGCACATACATGAGTCCGGATTGAATTTTGAGGACATCGGGATGCTTTTCCATCATTCTTTTCTCAAATGCAGCCATATCTTCTTTGACCTGGATCCCCTGCTGGGCGGATAATTTGTCACGGACGGCATCAACACTTGCCTGGTCGGTTTTAAAGGCCGCGGCTTCCTCGCCTTTTCGTATAATGGTCAAATGTTCGATTCTATCTCCCTGCCGGATGGTATTGACCACATCCTGACCCTCCACCACCCTGCCGAAAACCGAATGCTTAAAATCAAGCCACGGCGTTGCCTTGTGGGTGATAAAAAACTGGCTCCCGTTGGTGTTGGGGCCGGAATTTGCCATGGAAAGGATTCCTGGACCATCATGGGTCAGGGAGGGATGAAACTCATCGGCGAATTGATACCCCGGCCCCCCCCGGCCGGTTCCGTCCGGATCTCCCCCCTGGATCATGAAATCGGAAATCACCCGGTGAAAGATCTGGCCGTCATAAAATTTTATCCCGGCTTCCTTGTTGGACGCCTTTGTGCCCTGGGCAAGCCCCACAAAATTGGCCACTGTCATGGGAACCTGCTTATAAAAGAGTTCAGCCAGAATCGTTCCCCGGTTTGTTTTAAACTCGGCATAGATCCCATCCCCAAGTTTTCCAGGGTCTGTTGTTGCCCGGGAAATGGAGGGTATCACTAAAAAAGCCAGGAACAGACAGGCTGCAAGCAGCCGAACGAAGACAATGGATGATTTGTGTTTAACGGCAGATGTTACCACGGGCGTATCCCTTTCATTATGGTTATCTTAACTTATGGCTATCATTGGTTATGTTTGTTTGAATCATACGGACACCAGGAATCTGGAAAGGAAAGAATGGGGTGAGCGACGGGGGTCGAACCCGCGACCACCAGGACCACAACCTAGTGCTCTGCCAACTGAGCTACGCCCACCTCAAAAAAACTTTCTCTAACTATCAGAAGCAAAAAAAATTATCAACTCTTTTTTTATCATTCTGCATAATATATCGGAGCATGAATCTTATATTTAAGATTGACCTTGACCCCTTGTTTGACTATTATCCCCTGGTATTGGAATTTAATGAAAGGACCCATCACAATGAACGCATTGATTATTTTTCTGGTAAAGCTCATTTTAGGCCTTGCCTTTGGTATTGTTCTGATCCGCCTGTTTCGGCCCGAATGGGGTATTTACCACGGGGTGGTAACCGGCGTCATCCTGGTCGCCCTCTCCTACGGCTTAAGTTTTTACAGAAAAAAACAACAATAACATACCGCCCTGGAGGGGTTTGCAGTGGAAAATATCATTTTGGGAACGGCCGGTCATATCGACCATGGCAAAACAAGCCTGGTAAAGGCATTGACCGGTGTGGAAACCGACCGGCTCAAGGAAGAAAAAGAAAGGGGGATCACCATAGAGCTTGGCTTTGCCTCCCTTGATCTTCCCGACGGAAGGCACATCGGAATTGTGGACATGCCCGGCCATGAAAAATTTGTCAAAAACATGGTGGCCGGCTCCAGCGGAATAGATGTTGTGACCATGGTCATTGCAGCAGACGAAGGGGTGATGCCCCAGACCCGGGAACACATGGAGATCTGCAATCTCATGGGAATCCGGCACGGGATCATCGCCCTGACCAAGACAGACCTTGTGGACGAAGACCTCCTGGAGCTGGCCCTTGACGACATCAACGATTTTGTCCAGGGAACCTTTCTGGAAGGCAAACCCATCATTCCCCTCTCTTCTGCAACAGGCCAGGGCCTGGACCGATTCATTGCCACCCTTGAGTCGGTCTGCAACCAAATACCCGAACGGAAATTTTCTTCCATTTTCCGTTTGCCCGTGGACCGGGTCTTTTCCATGAAAGGGTTTGGCACGGTGATCACCGGAACCCTGACATCGGGCGTCATCCACGTGGGTGAGGATATCATGGTTTATCCCAAGCGAATCGTTTCCAAGGTCAGGGGCATCCAGGTCCACAGCAGCAGTGTGGAAAGCGCCCCGGCCGGCACAAGGACGGCCGTCAATTTCCAGGGACTTGACAAGGACACTGTTTTCAGAGGAGATATTCTCTCCACGCCCGACACCCTAATTGAAAGCTATATGGTGGATGCCCGGTTTCATTTTCTGAAAAGCAATGCAAAACCCGCCAAACCCAGGACCCGGGTTCGGTTTCATTCGGGTACCAGTGAAATCCTGGGGTATATGGTTCTTCTGGACCGGGAAGAGTTGCTGCCCGGAGACGAGGCACCGGTTCAATTTCGCCTGGAATCCCCTGTCTGCTGCATCAAGGACGACCGCTACGTGATCCGAAGTTATTCGCCTGTAAAAACCATTGGCGGCGGGGCCATCCTGAACCCGGTCTCCCAGAAGCACAAATTGTTTGACAAAAAAGTGATCCAGGGCCTGGATGAACTCCTGCTGGAGGACGGTGAACAGACCATCTCCTTTTTTCTGTCTTTAAAAGGCTTTCTGGGGCTTTCCCTGAATCAATTACGGGTCATGACCAATATCCCGGACAAACGGCTGGCCACGACCCTGCAAAAAATGCTGGCCAGACAGGCCATCGTCCAGACGGACAAAGAACGGCAGATCTATGTCAACGGCGCCATTTTTGATGAATTCAAGGAAAAAGTCCTTAAGAAAATTGCCGCCTACCACGCTGTCAATCCCTTAAAGGAGGGCATGCCCACCCAGGAACTCAAATCCAAGTTCCGGTATATTGAGGATGCCAAATTTTTTAATATTCTGTTTGCCAAACTGGCCAAGGAAAATATCATCGCCCAGGACAAAAACATTGTAAAACTGGTTGATTTTAAAGTTGCCCTCAAGGTGGACCAGCACGAAGTCAAAGAAAAAATCACCCAAATATACCAGGCTGCGGGCTTAACTCCCCCCTTTTTCAGAACCATCTGCCAGGACCTGAATCTGGACCAGAAAACAGCCAAAGATGTGCTTCAGATCCTTTTTGACGAACGCGTGCTTGTGAAAGCCAAAGATGACTTGAATTTTGATGCCCGGGCAATTGCCGGCCTTGAGCAAAAGATCATTGCCCATTTAAAGGAAAAGGAAACCATCACCACCCCGGAGTTCAAGGATATGATCGGTATTTCAAGAAAATTTGTGATCCCCCTGATCGAATATTTTGATTCCACCAACCTGACCATCCGGGTGGGCGATACCCGCCAGCTGAGAAGAAAAATCTAGAGAATCTTGTCGGCAAAGGCTTCCACAATATTGTCAAGGCGGGCCCTGCCCGAAAGGGTCAGGCTAAACTGTTTTCCAGGACCGGTTTCAAGGGTCCCCAGTCCCTGGGTTTCGAGCCGGGACACCAGGGGCGCAAACACCCTTAAAAACTTTTGCCCCCATATTTTTTCAACTGCCGCGATATCAATACCGTCACTGGTTCTCAGACCCAGCATGACCCGCTCCAGCACTTGCTGCTGCAAGGAGAGCGCTTCGCTTTCCCGGACCGGAAGCCGACCGGATGCAAGGGCGTCAATATAGGCGCCCACATTGGCCATGTTCCAGGATCTCACCGGAAGTGCAAGGCTGGCATCCCGCCCCTTGCCTGCCATGGCATCAAAGGAATGGGCAGAGGGACCAAATCCGTCATAGGAGCTCATCTGCCAATAGTTTGAATTGTGGCAGGACCTGTTTTCCCTGCCCCTGGCAAAATTGGATATTTCATAGTGTTCATACCCGTTCTGGCCGAGGAAAACAGAGGTTGCCATAAAAAAGTCGGAAAGGGTTTCCGGGTCCGGCAATGGAAAACAGCCTTGTTCATGCCGGGCCTGCAGGAAAGTGCCGGGCGCAAGGGTCAGCATATAACAGGAAAGATGGGATATCTCAAATTCCAGAACCCTTTTAAGGTCCTGTATCCATTTTTCCCAGGTTTCATCAGGAG
>JAHIVS010000014.1 GCA_018816605.1 Pseudomonadota bacterium | reverse complement strand
TCTGAATTATTGTGAACTGGAAAGACATCAGCCGGATTAACGCCTGATACATTTTGTGCTCCTTATTTAGTTTTCAGCAAGAAGCACAACTGAATATCAGGTTCATTTGGTATTGACAATAAATTTTGAAAAACTCGCAATGCACTGATATTGTGTCATGATCTAATACTGGCAAACCACAACTCAGAAAAAGAGGCAAAGCAGAGAATCATCACATTTACCGGCGTAACCATCGAGGATGTTGATGCCGGATGGATATAGACCTTAAGCCCAATCAAGGGAGGTGAACATGATGACAACCAGATGGCGGCTCATGTGCTTAATACTAACCATGCTCAGCGTCTTGCTGACAGCCGGATGCTCCGGCTTTGACCACAAAATCGGAAAACCAGGCATGAAAAGAAAGGCAGACATGGGCCCGGACCTTTCGGCAGACCACCGGATTCAACCTGTTTACGTGGGGCTTCTGGAGGCCCAGGAATGGGTGGGCAGCCTCAGTGACGTCTATCAGCAGGCAAGTGCCATGGAAAGGACCAAGCGTGTGGTGGTGGACAGCACCCTCATCGCCACGGCCATTCTGGCCATTCAGAAAGTGGCTGTGGGTGATTCGGCAACATCAGCCGCCAACCTTGCCCTGTTCGGCACAGGCATTGCCCTGCTGAACCAGAGAATCCTGAACCCCATGCACAAGGAGATTTATGCCCAGGGGGCCAGGGCATTGACCTGCGTTTACTCTGCCGTCAATCAGGTGCCCCACTCCACAGACCTGCTCGCCCTTGACCTGGCCCTGTCAGACCAGCGCTCGGCCGTTGACACCCTGGACGATCTCTGTAAGAAAGAGGCAGATGAAGCCCTAAAGACGACCTGCAGTTCTGTTGTCCAGTCCGGCAGGCAGCTGAATCATGACGTCGGAACAAAACTGGCCATCCTTGACCCCAGGGGAAGGCAGGTCATTGCCAAGGCCCAGGAAATCCACCAGGCAGTGGAAACCGAACTCAACCGGTCAGAGCCCCAACCCCTGAAATTCAATGAAATCCTTCAACAGGCAGTGAATATGGCAGAGGGTTCCACACTCATCAATGTCAGCAATATCCTTTTACCACCTGAAGGAGGCGATGACCAAGCCGTCACTACTCTTAACACGAAGATTTTGGGACTGACTGATGCCGATGCAATAACCCGGCTCGACACGGCTTACACCAAACTGAAAGCGGCCGACACCCACCTGAGAGCAGTCCTGAACAAGATAATCCGCAACGGAAGGATACAGATACCGGCCATGGCCTTCAACAAATGCGCTTTTGCCATAAAACGGCCGGTGCTGGCCCTTCGCCTCTCTAGAAAAGAGATCACTCTGGATATTCCGGACACAGCCACCGAATTGACCGGGACCCATGAATTTGAAGTCACCATCATGGGAGGGCGCTCCCCCTTCACCCTTGTGGAAAACCCCATTGCCGGAGTAAGTTCCCAACTTGTCACGGAAACAGGGGGAACCGCCTTATTGAGGATAAAACTTGCCCTGTCTTCTTCCGGACCTTCATTAAAAAACGGAGACACCCTGATGATCGTGGTCAGGGATGACGAAAAAAGCGAACAGAGCCTGATGATCCGGGCAAGATGGGAACTCATTACCAGAATCCAGAAATTCCTGAAAGAAAAGAAAAATGGGAACGATCCCTATCTGGCAACAGACCACCCACCCGGGGTGTGGGACAAGGCAACCATTGCGGCGGCCCGGAAATATTTAAAAAAACCAAGTACTTTTTACGATAAGAATGGAAACATCGACAGTAGCTATCAACCGAAAATTAAGAATGTTTTCGGTGATAAATCCACCTCTTTTGATCTGGCTAAATACAAAGGGTATATCGATGGCGGCACCCCGGAGTTCGCCCTGATGTTTAAGATCATACTGGAGGGCAGCAATGGCACCTGAAATCTGGAAAAGCCGGGAGGCCCTGTCGCAGTTTTTAAGGGAAACAGTGGTATTCATCTCTGAATACGAAGAAAGTGGAAAGAAAAAATACCGGTACCGAAATGTATGGAATCCTGTGGTACTGGGCCTTACCTCAGACTATATCCGAGAGTCATTTATCCGTCTTGGTGTTAATGAGGCCTTGATTGAGACGATGGACTTTGACGTCAGCTTCAAGGGGCCTGGAGAGACACTCAGCCTTCAGAGGGTGTGCAATATCATTGTGGAGATAAAAGGGTGCCGTTACCCGGAGGAGATCATCATTGTCGGGGCCCACTATGACTCCAGGGTCACCATGGAGAAACAAAGGGGGGATACGCCCATCCAGGGGGATAAAACAGTACCCTGCCACTGGAACACGCCAGGAGCCAATGACAACGGTTCGGGCATTGCCGCCTTGCTGGCCTTTGGAGCGGCCTTCGCCGGCAAAAAACCAGACCGGACCCTCCGGCTCATCGCGTGGGTAAATGAGGAATTCCCCTTCTATTCCAACCGGTTCGCAGGCGAGGGGAAAGCCTACTATGCTGACGGCATGGGCAGTTACCGGCACGCCCAAAGATGTGCCGATGGGAATGGAACTGGCCGGAGGGAAAACATCATCGGCGTGGTCGCCCTTGACACCCTGGGATGCTATTCACAAAGCCGTGGCCTTTATCCAGGGGGCAGCCCGGCCAATAAACTTTTGCTGGGGCTTTTGGGGTTTCCCCTTAAAAAGGACTACGTGGCCTTTCTTTCTGACGCACCCTCCAAAAGACTGGTCCACCAATTCCAGGCCTGCTATGACAGAGACCCCGAAGTCCGGTCCTTTGCCCGGTCTGTTCCCCGAATGCTCAACTGGATGCTGCGAAAAAAGGGGGGATGGTCTGATGACTGGGCCTATTGGGATTCCGGGTATCCCGGGTTCACAGTGACAGACACTGCCTATGTCCGCTCAGCCAATTACCACACTGAAAACGACACTGCCGCCCATATGAATTTCCCGGAATTTTCAAAGGTGGTCTGGCGGCTCAGGGCCGTGATTGAGGCCTTTACTGAAAACAAACTATAGGGAGAGACTTATGGACAGAC
>JAHIVS010000163.1 GCA_018816605.1 Pseudomonadota bacterium | reverse complement strand
GACAAAAAACCCATACCGGAACTGACCCATAAAGTCATCCTGCCCCATAATGGACAAATGCCGTCATGACAGACCCTAAAGCGCAACCCATATCAAGGGTCACCCACCTTTTCTTTTTTCTGCTCCTCTTCATGTGCGTGGCATTTTTTCTATGGGCCTATACGGGAACACTTGATATTGTCAGCATGGCAGATGGGCAGGTGGTTCCCAGCGGAAAGGTCAAGCATGTACAGCATTTTGAGGGAGGTATCATCCAGGCGATCAAGGTCAGTGAAGGAGATGAAGTTACAGTAGGCCAGCCCCTGGTTGAACTGGAACAGCTCCGGAGCTTTGCAAGCCTTGATGAACTGGAAATGCGAATGGAGTCCCTTCAAGTGGATGTGCTTCGGTATGAAGCACAATTAAGGGAAGAGGATCATATTCCTTTCCCCCCGGATATCCGCCAGAAGCTGCCCCTGCTGGTCATGGAAGCCAATGCCTTGTTTGATGCCCATAAAAACAGCCTTCAAAGCACGATTAACAAATTACAGACCGTTATCCATCAGCGGGAGCAGCGGATAAAAACCATTCAGTCCCAGCTGGACAACATGCGGGAACGGCTTCCCCTTCTTGAAGAAGAGCTGGCCTTAAGCGAAGAATTGCTCAATGACAATTTAACCACAAGGGTCAAGCATATTGAAATTCTGCGGCGAAAAAACGAGACCGAAGGCAAAATCCTCAATGAAGAGTCCTCTTTGAAAGAAGCCCGGCATGCACTGACAGAAACCCAGGAAGAATCAGATGAAACCCTCAACCAGTTTAAAGAGAAAACCCGGGAAAAACTCAAAGAGGCCACCCAGGAACTCAAGGAATTTTCCGTCCGGGTCAAAAAATTTGAAGACAGTCTTGAAAGAACCGTGATCCGATCGCCCATAAACGGGGTTGTCAAAAAACTTTACCTTGTCACCCGGGGGGGAGTGGTCAAACCCGGGGATATCCTTGCAGATATTGTCCCCACTGAAGAACGGCTCCTCATTGAAGCCCATTTAAATATTTCCGATATCGGCTATATTAAAAAGAGCCAGATCGTTTATCTGCAACTGCCCAACAAAGATGCCAACAAGTTCAAAAAACTGGAAGGAACCGTGGTGAATATCAGTCCGGATACCTTTACCGATCCCCAGGGGAGAACCTTTTATAATGTGTTGATTGAATCGGAACAAAGCTATTTCCAGTCAGAGGAGCAAAAATATCGACTCTATCCTGGCATGGTCCTTATCGCCTATATCCACATCGGGGAACGAACCATTTTAGACTACCTTTTAGACCCCTTCGTCAATACCTTGAGTTTCTCATTACAGGAGCGATAGGATGCGGTTTATTTTCATTCATCCCAATTTCCCGGCCCAGTTCCGGTATATGGCTGAATTTCTATGCAAAAACCCTAACAACGAAGTGCTTTTCGTCACGGCCAATCCCAGAAAGGAATGGGAAATACCCGGGGTCAGAAAAATTATTTTTGAGGAAGGAAAACCCCACAAGGCATTAAAATCCCCGGCTCTGGTCAATTTTTCCACCCTGCATGCCCGGGGCCATGGCGTGGCCAAGGCCCTGATTGACCTTCGAAAACAAAAATTCATGCCCGATCTTATCATCGGCCATTCCGGCTGGGGCAGCACCCTTTATATCAAGGACATCTTCCCGGAAGTCCCCCTGCTCGGCTATTTTGAATGGTATTACGATGCCAGAAGTCCCAATGCCAGCTTTGGCCGTAAAAACCCGCCAAGCCTTGGTGTCCGCATGGAATCCAGGGAAAAAAGCCTGTCCATTCTCTCGGATCTTGCGGCCTGCGACCATGGCATCTGCCCCACCCAATGGCAAAAAGCCCAGTTCCCAAGGGAATTTCACAAAAAACTGTCGGTGGTCCATGACGGCATCAATCCCGAATTCTTCAAGCCGAATCCGGGCAAAAAATTGATCCTGCCCGACCTTGACTTAAGCGATGCCAAGGAAATCGTCACATACACGGCCAGGGGGCTTGAGCCCTATCGAGGCTTTCCCCAATTTATTGAAGCTATTCCCCATATCTTAAAAAAACGACCCGAAGCCCATGTGGTGATTGTGGGGCAGGACCGGGT
>JAHIVS010000013.1 GCA_018816605.1 Pseudomonadota bacterium | reverse complement strand
CAATGCCGGTGTAACCGATGGGTTCGGGGGACAAGAGAATCTCGGACACCGACTGGCCCCGGAGCACCGTGATGTTATAGTCATTTTTAATGGAGACGTTCAGGCCGGCTGAGATGCCGGCGTAGCAGACAATGTCCCCGGCCGTGACAATGCGCATGCCCGCACTCCCCAGGATGACAACCTCCTGGCGCTTCGGGGAGGGGATGTCAAAGGATTTTTCAATGGTCAACGCTTCCGGGAACCGGGTTTTTTCCTTTGCCAGCTTCCGGTATAATTCTCCGTATTCGGGCCGCTGATTTTCTTCTACCAGGCCGCCTTCAATGGTTGTGTCCGGATTTTCCGGGTGGATCATTTCTTCAATGACCTTGGGGGTCAGATTGTTGCGTTTGGTGTAGCGGCCCGTGCACATGCCTAAGGTTTCCACAATGGAAAATCCCTTGTGCCGGATGGCCCGGGCAAGTTCCCCGGCAAGTTGGGGATCATGGCCTGAACATTTGGAGACATAGGTGGCACCGGCACTTTTTGCGATGCGGCAGATGTCCAAGGGCATTTCCGCCTGGTTGAGAAACTCGGATCCCACAATGGCATCGCTGGGGGTGGTGGCGGAATACTGGCCTCCGGTCATGCCGAAATTAAAGTTGTTGAGGATGATCAGGGTGAGATCCAGATTTTTCCGGCAGGCGGCCAGCACATGGGCGCCGCCGATCCCGAGCCCCCCGTCCCCCATGGTGACAATGACCGTAAGGCTCGGATCTGCAAGCTTGACACCTGCGGCATAGGTCAGGGCCCTGCCGTGGACACCGTGGAGGGCGTGGACGTTGAAAAAGGTGTCAAAGAGGCCTGAACAGCCGATATCCGAGACAATAACAATTTTGTCCGCATCAAGTCCCATGTCCACCAGGGTTTTGTCCAGCCCCTTGGTAATGCGTTCATGGGTGCACCCCGGACAGAAAACAGGGGGACGGTTTTTATTTAAAAAGCTATTCATTTTCGAGGACCTCCATAATCTTGGCCGGCGGAATCAGCACCCCGTCCATCTGGCCGTAAAAATCAACCTGTTTGCCGCAAAGAACCCGTCTTATGTCATTGACATACTGGCCCAGGTTCATTTCAATCACCACCACACGCCTAAAATTGGCCGCGGCCGCAAGGATTGCCTTTTCCGGTACCGGGTACAGGGTTTTCAGGGAAAGTGTGGAAACAGGATGTCCTTTTTGGGCCAGGGCCTTGGCGGCATCCTCAACAGCCCGGGAGGTGATCCCGTAGCTGATGACCAGGGTGTCGGTATCGGGGACAAGGGTTTGTTCATACAGGGAAATCCGTTCCCTTGCAGCATGGAGTTTGGTTCTCAGGCGTTGCTGGTTGGCGGCAATCACATTTGGGTCGATGGTGATAAATCCGTCGGGTCCGTGGGTGGAGGAGGTCTGTCTGACCAGGGTTTTTCCGCCAATGGGCAGAAAGGGCGGGGCCTTGTCCGGATCTGCTGCAAACGGGATAAAATTATCTCCCGTATACAAGGTCCGTTCCACCAGGGGAGGCAGGGTGACGCTGGAAAGGTCAAAGCTTTCCTTGGTCATGCCGATTTCCTTGTTGGAGGCGATGAATACCGGGCATCGGAATTCCTCTGCATAATTAAAAGCCTGGATGGTCAGGACATAACAGTCCAGTGCATCCTTGGGCGAAAGAACGATGACCGGAACCCCCGAGGTTGAGCCCCACCTTAAAAACTGGATGTCGGAATCCGCCCCCCTTGTGGCAGAACCCGTGGAGGGCCCCAACCGCTGGACATCGGCAATGACCATGGGAATTTCACTGCCGATGGCAAAGGAAATCTGTTCGGAATAGAGGCTGATGCCGGGGCCTGATGTGGCCGTGAGTACCTTTTTGCCAGTCATGGCCGCCCCGATGCAATACCCCATGGAAGCAATTTCATCTTCTCCCTGGATACAGATGCCTCCTGTGGGGGGCAGCATCTGGAGCATATTGTTGAATATGGTGGTGGCTGGGGTGATGGGGTAACCGGCAAAAAAATTACAACCGGCTGCCATGGCTCCCCTGGCAACGGCTTCATTGCCTTCCATAAATGATAAAGCCATTTTTATTCTCCTTGAATTTGAATCCTGCTTACATGTAAATTAAAAATCTGATTAAAAATCTGATTAAATTTATTATCTATTTAACGGCTGCGGCCGGTCTTGTCAAGCAATTATTGAATGAAATTCAGCCGGATATGGTATTGTGTTCCGCTATGGTTTAATAACATTTTAATTGATTTTGTAAAAGGCTTGGTATAACTTACGGCTCCATGGGAGCTAAAAAGAAAAAAACCAAGGAAGATTTCACCAACGAAGCCTATATGGGCATCCGGCGGATGTTTTTCCTCAATGAGATTATTCCGGGCCAGAAAATTTCCTACGGAGACCTGGCCAAACGTCTGGAAATGAGCACCACACCGGTAATCCAGGCTTTGAAACGGCTGGAGTTCCAGGGACTGGTCCGCCATGAACCCAACAGGGGATATTATACGGAAAACGTCAGCCTCAAAGAGATCACGGAAATTTATGAGTTCAGACAATTGATTGAAGTCTCTCTGCTGCCCAAAATCATTTCATCCATCACCAAAAAGGGTCTGAGCACATTGAAAAAGGCCCTGGACAACCATCTGGCAGCGGTGAGGGATATTTATCTGAAGGACCGGCTCTTAAAAGATATGGAATTCCACCTGGTGCTGGCAACCCTGTCCGGGTGCCAGATCCAGATCAATACCTTAAAATTTTTGTTTGATCTTTTGTATTTAAAATACCGGGGCAATATTTTATTTGTTACGCCCATGGAAACCGTGGATGCTGAGCATGTGCAATTGTACGAGGATATTTGCACCGGCAACCTGGAAAGGGCCCAGGCGGTCCTGGGCCGGCATATTTCAAATGTGAAAGACCATGCCATTTTAAGTATTGAGCGGATGAACCAGGAGAAAAAAATCAGAACCATTTGACCTGTTTGCCCGGGGGCCTTCTCCGGGATATGTCCCACCCAAATTATATGGTAAAATTATGATGACCCGAGAAGATGTCCTGAAGGAATGTTCAGATCCCAAGGAAACAGTTACCATTGACCTGCCATGTGCAATGGCCAAACGCGTTCAGAAACTGGCAACGGAAAAAAACACCACCCTGTCCAATATATTGATAGAGGCTTTGGACGCCTTTCTTCGCAGCCAGTCCTGATTTTATTACAAGGAGCTCCGCCATGGAAAATCTTGACCCCAAAGAAAGCTTTGAGGCGTTTACCAAATCCTTTTTTTACGGCACCCGGTCGGATTTATCTTTCAAGTTTCTGTCAGACCTTTCGCCAAAGGAGGCCTCCTCTTTTCTCCAGGCGCTTTTCAGACAGGTGGTGGACGCCATTGATACCAATGACCTGACCCGGCTAAAGCTTCAGATGGTGGCCGGACAGGCGGCAGGTTACAGGGCGCAAAAAAATTTTGATTATGACCAGGGGCCTTTTTGCCTTCCCGGGGGTCCCCTGTCAGATCTGAAGATCTCCCTGCTCACCTCCAGCGGTCATTTTGTTGAAAATGATGATCCCAGGCCCCTGGGGGTTG
>JAHIVS010000162.1 GCA_018816605.1 Pseudomonadota bacterium | reverse complement strand
TCATTATGGAAACAACAACGGGCCTTTCAAATACCAGGTCAATGCCAAGGCCTTTGTCTCCGATCACGGTGTGGCCGGTCCCACCTATAACCCGACCCCCAATGCCAGGCAACGCTATGAAAAGGCCAGCCTGGATTTCAAAACCGAGGGGCTGCTCCCCAAGGGGTTTACTTTTGGCAGATTGGAGGAGAATGCCTTGGACTATGATATCACGGCCTTCCTGGATATAGAACGCCTGGATGACACGGCCAACAACGGGGACACCTCAAAACTGGATGCCAAGACCACAGGGATTGGCAGCAATCTTTTTTACACCGACACAGGGGAGACAAACGAGCTTCGTTTCGGTACCCTCCTGAAACACAGCCAGGTGGACCATACCCTTTCCGGAGATCACAAACGGGATCTGGCATCCCTTAACGGGGTCTATACCGCAAGGATTGCCCCCCTTATTTTGACAGCAGGAGTCAGAACCGACTATACCAGCGATTTTTATTTTTCCCCCGGAGCCAATGGCGGACTCAGCTATGAAATAAATAAAACCACCCTGATAAAAGCCAATGCCGGATATTCCGAGAACATCCCTTCCTTCGGGCAATTATACCAGCCCAGCCACGGGTCCATGGACCAGGTCAGGGGAAATCCGAACCTTGAAAAAGAAAAGATCGTATCTGTTTCCTTAGGGATGCTGCACACCTTTGACAATAAAACCGAGCTGGATTTTTCCCTGTTCCGCACCCACACCCGGGAGCTGATCAAATACCAGCGGGGAGCCGACCTGATCAGCCGTCCGGAAAATATCAACCTGGCATACACCCAGGGGCTGGAAACCAGCTTGAAGTTTTTTCTCACCCGGACAACGGATCTGGACCTGAATTATACCTGGCAGGACACCCGGAACAGGGACAACGGCAAAAAACTGAGCTATGCACCCGAGCATTCCCTGAAACTGACCCTGAAAACAAAACTTAAAACCGATACAAGACTTGAACTGACGGCCCGGGGGTACACCGAACAATACACTGACACCGCGAACACGGAAGCCGAAACCATAAAGGCCTATATCACCGC
Organism: Pseudomonadota bacterium; assembly: GCA_018816605.1. The sequence goes on along the minus strand of JAHIVS010000162.1, from coordinate 1,045 downwards.
AGATGCGAAAATAATTCACCCCTTAGTCCTGATGGACAAAAAGACCGAAATCTTTGTTCATCTCCACAATCTGCTGGATACCCATTATGAGTCCCACTACGGCTATCCCGATGACGGATTCACGGTTCAGGCCGGGATGAATATCAATTTTTAATTTTACAGACAGGTTGCAACCCCATTTCTTGGAACAGGAAAATACAGATGCCGATATCCATGTCAAAAAATAATATTCCCATCATTCTTACGGCCTTTGGCACCACTGCCCGGGCATTTTCCACCTATGATCGAATGGACCGCATCTTCAGGCAGAGATTTCCGGATCATCCGCTCCATTGGGCCTATTCCTCCAGAATGGTCCGGCACGCCATGAATAATAAAAAGAAACTGAAAGATCCCGTTGAAACGGCCCGATCTCTTGCTCAAAAGGGGTATGAATGGGTGGTGATCCAGTCCTTGCACCTGATCTGCGGCCATGAATTTGACCGACTGGTCACACAGCGGGACCAGGCCCCTATCCGGTCTTCCATGGGCCTGCCCCTGCTCACCTCCCAGAAAGATTATGCGGCTGTGGCAAATGCCCTGGCCCCCCTTTTCCCCCGGCAAACAGACCAGGCCCTCATCCTTGTAGGCCACGGCACTGACCACCCGGCCTGGACTGCATACCCGGCCCTGGAATCCATCCTGCGTCAACATCACGGTGACCGTGTATTTCTGGGCGTGGTGGAAGGATACCCCGGCATGGATCATACCCTTGATCGGATAAAAGCGGCCGGGTTTAACCGGGTTTGCCTGATACCCTTCATGCTGGTGGCCGGGGTCCATTTTAGGGAGGATCTCACCTGTGAACCCGATTCCTGGCAAAAAACCTTTGAGCGAGAGGGGATTGAGGTTTCCGTGGTAAATCAGGGCATCGGCCATATGGAGGATGTCACAAGCATCTTTTGTGACCACATATCCGATGCTTTGGATGTGATCCCCTTCTAATTGAAAAATCAGTACCAGCGGTGTCGGGTATTGGCGGCAGACTTCTTCGCTGGGGTTCTGG
>JAHIVS010000161.1 GCA_018816605.1 Pseudomonadota bacterium | reverse complement strand
GGGATTCAGAGTTCACTGGATCTGGCGGAAATGGGATTCAAGGTTCACCTGGTGGAAAGCCTGCCGTCCATTGGCGGGAAAATGGCCCAGCTGGACAAAACCTTTCCCACCAATGATTGCGCCATCTGAATTCTTTCGCCCAAGATGCTGGATGTCGGTCGACATCCCAATATAGAGTTGATGGCCTATAGCGAGCTTGTGAAGCTTGAGGGAAAGGTGGGGGATTTCATTGCCACCATCCGGAAAAAAGCACGCTTTGTGGAGGCGGACAAATGCACGGGGTGCGGTGCCTGCACCGAGGTCTGTCCCACATCTGTATCGGATCTCTACAACGAGGGGCATGGGGAAAGAAAGGCTGTTTATTCCTGGTTTGCCCAGGGCATTCCCTCCACCCATGTGCTGGATCCGGATCATTGCCGGGTGCTGACCGGAAAACGCTGCGGGATCTGCCAGAAAAAATGCCAGGCCAATGCCATTAATTTTGAGCAGACGGATACACGGGTGGACCTTAATGTGGGCGCCATTGTGGTGGCAACGGGCTATGATATTTTTGATCCGGGTAAAATGCCGGAATACCGGTATGCAGAACTGGACAATGTGATCACGGCCATGGAGTTTGAACGGTTCTTGTCTGCTTCCGGTCCAACGGAAGGCCATATGGACCGGCCCTCGGACCGGCGGGTAAAGAAGGAAATTGCAGAATTGTCCAAACGGCTTAAAAAATCTAAGGCTGCTTTGGAGCGGTTTGAAAAATCCCACGCCCAGGATAGCGGTGATTTTTACAAGGACTATGCCGCCAATACGCTTTCGCCCGGAGACGCCCTGGCAAAGGATGCAGACAATTGGGCGGCCAAATATAAGGCCCATCTTGAAATCCAGGAGCCCCTGCAGGCCCTTGAAAAACGCGCCGAAAAATTCACCACCGCCAAAAAGCTTGCCTTTATCCAATGTGTGGGGTCCAGGGATTTGCGGTTCTACCCCTTTTGCTCCGGGTATTGCTGCATGCATTCCATCAAGGAAGCCATCATTGCCCATGAACATGACAATGATACCCATTCCGTGATTTTCGGCATGGATATCCGGGCGGTGGGCAAGGGGTTTGAAGAGTATAAAATTCGGGGGGGCAATAAGTCAAACATTTCCTATACCCGGTCCCGGGTGGCCGAGATCACCCGGGGGCAAAATGACAACCCTGTTCTGATCTATGAGGATACCATTGAACAAAAGGTGATAAAGCAGGCCTTTGATCTGGTGGTCCTGGCCACAGCCTGCGCCCCGGTGAAAAATACCCAGGTGGTGGCAGATATATTGGGAATTGAGCTGGACCGGTTTGGGTTTTTTAAAACCGATCCGGCCGAACCTTTGGACACCACCAAGGAAGGCATCTTTGTGTGCGGGTGTTCCCACAGTCCCATGGATATCCCCGAATCGGTTGCCCAGGCAAGTTCTGCGGCAGCCCGGGCCGTCCAGGCGGTCATGAAAAACAAAAAGGCATCATAAGGAAAGCTTGGCTGATGAGTGATACATTCGATAAAAATAAATTGAAGACAAAGGGGGCGTGCATGGCGGAAGAACCCAGGATAGGGGTGTTTGTCTGTGACTGCGGATCCAACATCGCAGGACACCTGGACTGCCCGGATGTGGCCGAATTTGTTAAATCCCTTCCCCATGTGGTCTATTCAAAGGAAAATCTTTATACCTGCTCGGAAGCCGGGATTGTGGAGATCAAAAGGGCCATCATAGAACAAAAACTGAACCGGGTGGTGGTGGCGTCCTGCTCTCCAAGAACCCATCATCCCCTGTTTGCCAGTTCCTGTGCCGAGGCAGGATTAAACCCGTATTTGTTTGAAATGGTCAATATCAGGGATCAATGTTCCTGGGTCCACATGGGCAATCGGGAAAATGCCACCCAGAAGGCCAAAAATCTGATCCGCATGGGGGTTGCCAAGGCAGCCGGTCTGGAGCCCCAAAAGGAAATAGTGTCGTCCCTGATCCGGAAAATTTTAGTCGTCGGCGGCGGGATTGCAGGCCTGTCTGCAGCCCAGGCCCTGGCCGACATGGGCCTTGAGATCATTCTGGCTGAAAAACAACCTCAATTGGGAGGCCTGCTTACAAAGGTGCACGCCCTTGAAACCGGCGGCACGGCCCAGGCCCGTCTGGACACGATTATCACGGATGTGAACCGGCGGCCCAATGTTACCTGTTATACCCAGTCTGAGTTAAAGGAAACCAGCGGTTATATCGGAAATTTTGAGGTTACGCTTGAAACACCCCATGGCCTTGTGACGGAAAAAGTGGGCGCCATTGTGGTGGCCACGGGAGCTGTTCCCCTAGTTCCGGAAGGGCTTTTCGGATATGGGCACTCCCCAGGGGACGCTGCTGTCATCACCTTGATGGAATTGGAACAAAAATTTAAACAAGGTGCACTGGATACCCCTGGGTTTAATCCCAAACGGGTGGTCTTTATCCAGTGCGCCGGTGCCCGGAACAAGACCCGGGAATATTGCGCTAGAATCTGCTGTATGATTGCGGTTAAAAATGCCATGCTTGTCAAGGAAAAATATCCCCTGGCAGATGTGCGGGTCCTCTACAGGGATATGCAGATGTATGGTGCCCAGAAGGAACAGATGCTGTGGGATGCCAGGGGCAAAGGGGTTCGCTTTGATGTGTATGACCCTGAAACGCCCCCCAGGGTCACCGACGGGCAGATTGAATTTTTCCAGACCGTCACCGGAAAAACCCTGAGCCTGGACACAGATCTTATCGTCCTGTCAACCCCCCTGATCCCGGCCGGCAGTGCCGGCCAGCTGGCCAACCTGCTCCGGGTGCCGACAGACCAGAACGGATTTTTTCTGGAGGCCCATGCCAAGCTTCGGCCCCTGGATTTTGCGGCAGACGGTATCTTTGTGGCAGGGTCCGGCCGGTATCCGGCAACGGCAACCGAAAGCCGTACCCAGGGCATTGGGGTTGCCTCCCGTGTGGCCGCCATTCTGTTCAAGGAACAGCTGGTAAAAAGCGCCATTGTGGCAAAGATTAACCCTGATTCCTGTGTGGGCTGCATGGCCTGTCTGTCCATGTGTCCCTATGGGGCCATTGCCTATAACAGGGCACTGCGGGTCTGTGAAATTAATGAAATTTTGTGCAAGGGCTGCGGCAATTGTGCTGCCACCTGTCCCTCCCATTCAGCCCTGCTGGCAGGATATAAGCCCGGACAATTGCTGGCCCAGATCGGGGCCGCTTAGGTGAGCGGCGGATGACCCCAAAAAAAATGGTATTTTTTGAATATATAAAGGATTGTCGTAATGAGTGATCAAAATTTTGAGCCCAATATTATCTGCTTTTTGTGCACCTGGTGAGCATATGCCGCTGCTGACCTGGCTGGGGTCAGTCGTATGCAATACCCTCCCAACATCCGTATTATCCGGGTCATGTGTTCCGGAAGTGTCTCGCCGCACCATGTGCTCAGGGCCTTCCAGCAGGGGGTGGACGGTGTGTTTGTGGGCGGCTGACATCTGGGTGAATGCAATTACCTGTATGGTAATTATTCCACGGAGAAAAGGGTGACCCTCTTGTCACAAGTGCTGGATTTTTGCGGGGTTGAGCGGGAAAGGCTTCGTGCCCGATGGGTATCTTCTGCCGAGGCACCTGAGTTTGTTGAAGAGGTGAACCGCTTTATTGATGCCTTAAAAACACTGGGGCCTTCGCCTTTAAAAGTGAAAACCGCCAAAATGGGTGTATCATGATTGATATGGTAAAACAAAAGATAGAAGCGCTTTTTAAAGAAAAAAAGATCGCGGGTTTCCTGGGGCTCCGGGAGCAGAACGGCCAGGTGGCCCCCCATTTGTTCATGGAGGGGCAGGCGCTGGAAGGATTGTGCCTGGGCGACAGAAAAATTGCCGGGGATGCCCGGTATCCCTTGAACAAAATATTGGTTACCCTTGCCAGACAATATCCGGAAAAGACTCTCGGGATTCTTGCCAGGGGCTGTGATGAAAGAGGGCTGTACGGGCTTTTCCGCCTGAACCAGCTGGACCCGGATCGGGTAATCCCTGTGGGCATTGCCTGTCCAGGGGATCTGGCCCTGGCCTGTGAATGTAAAAAGCCATTTCCCGACGCCCTTGCGGCAGGGGAAAAAATTCAAGCTGGGGAATCCGTAAAAGCAGGTCTGGAAACACTGGCGGCCATGGACACACTGGATCTGGACAAGCGCTTTTCCTTCTGGAAAAATCAGTTTTCAAAATGTGTCAAATGCTATGGGTGCCGGGATATCTGCCCCATGTGCTTTTGCAAAGACTGCAGCCTGGAATGTGAAGATCTTGTTTCCAAGGGGGATCTGCCCGTGGATATTCCGGTCTTTCATCTGACCCGGGCCATGCACATGGCAGACAGGTGTGTGGACTGCGGGCTTTGTGACGAGGCCTGTCCGGCAGACATCCCTTTGCGCCTCCTCTACAAGAAAACCGCCCAGATCATGGACATTGAATTCGGATTCACCTCGGGCATCAATAAAGATGAACGCTCGCCATTGAGCATGATGGGGCCGGCCCCCAAAAAAGTGGCCAAATAAGACATGTGAGGAAATAAATGGATTACCAGAATGTTTTGACAACCTGTACCTATTGCGGATGCGGGTGTAATTTTTTTCTTGAGGTGCTGGACGGGAAACTGGTGGGAACCCTTCCCTGTAAAACAAGCCCTGTGAACGAGGGCAAGCTGTGCATCAAAGGATGGAATGTGCATCAGTTTGTCCAGAGTGAAAAACGTCTCACCCATCCCATGATCCGTAAAAACGGGGTGTTGGAAAAGGTGTCCTGGGACGAAGCCTTTGAGTACACAGCATCCAGGCTTTCGGAAATTAAAGCCGCAAAGGGCGGTGATGCCATTGGGTTTTTGACATCGGCCAAGGTCACCAATGAGGAAAACTATCTGTTGCAGAAATTTGCAAGGGCAGGGGTCGGGACCAACAATATCGATCACTGCGCCCGGCTCTGACATTCTTCCACCGTGGCAGGTCTTGCCGCAGCATTTGGAAGTGGTGCCATGACAAACGGGGTTGCCGAGCTTGAAGGGTCGGATGCCATTTTTATCATCGGTTCCAACACCGCCACCTCCCACCCGCTGGTGGCCACACGGATTTTCAGGGCCATTGAAAACGGGGCAAAGGTTTTGGTGGCAGATCCGAGAAAAAATCAGATTGCGCAATTTGCCCATCTCTATGTCCGCCACAAACCCGGCACGGATGTGGCCCTGTTGAACGGGATGATGCGAGTGATTCTGGACAGGGGACTTGCCGACCGGGCATTTATTGATGCCAACACCTAAGGGTTTGCCGAGTTTAAAGCCCTCATCGACCAGGTCTCCTTAGAAGACTGCGCAGCCATCACAGGGGTGCCGGTCTCCCAGATAGAGGAACTGGCGGATACTTACGGCCAAGCCGACCGGGGCTCCATTGTCTATTGCATGGGCATCACCCAGCACACCAATGGGGTGAACAATGTAAAATCTCTGGCCAATCTGGCCATGGTCACGGGAAACATCGGCCGGGAAGGAACGGGCGTCAATCCGTTGCGGGGCCAGAACAATGTCCAGGGCGCCTGTGACATGGGGGGCCTGCCCAATGTGTTTCCCGGGTACCAGCCGGTAACGCTCGGTGCTGCCAGCAAAAAATTTGCCCATGCCTGGGGAAAGGACACCCTGCCCACAAACATCGGGCTGACCATACCGGAAATGTTTTCTGCCATTGAAAAAGATAAGATGCAGGGATTGTGGATCATGGGGGAAAACCCGGTTGTTTCAGATCCCGATGCCGATCATGTGAAAAAAGCCCTTGAACACATTGAATTTCTGGTGGTCCAGGATATTTTCATGACCCCGACAGCCAGGCTTGCCGACGTGGTATTGCCCGGAGCCTCTTTTGCGGAAAAGGACGGCACCTTTGCCAATACGGAGCGGCGGGTGATGCGGGTCAGAAAAGCAATCGACCCTGTGGGCGAATCAAAGGCCGACTGGGAAATCATCCAGGAAATTTCAACTCGGTTCGGCTTGTCCATGGCCTATGCAGGTCCCCGTGAAATTTTTGACGAGATTGCCCTCCTTACCCCTTCCTACAGCGGCATCTCCTATGACCGCCTGGAAGGGGACGGGATCCAGTGGCCCTGTCCCACCCCGGCCCATCCCGGAACCCCTTATCTGCACAAGGACGGGCATTTCACCCGGGGGAAGGGATTGTTCCATGCTGTTGAATACAAGGGACCTGCCGAAGTGGTGGACGAAGCCTATCCCTTTTGGATGACCACAGGAAGGGTGTATGCCCATTACCACACCGGCACCATGACACGGAACTCTGCGGCCCTGGACAGAGAAGTGCCGGAAGGTTTTCTTGAAATCAACCCTGGGGATGCGGCTGCCCTTGATATCCTGGACGGCCAGAAGATCTGTGTGGCCTCCCGCAGGGGGGAGATTGAAACCCGGATCATGATCACCGACCGGGTGGAAAAGGGGGTGGTTTTCATGCCCTTCCATTTTGAAGAAGCCAATGTCAATAAACTGACCAACCCGGCCCATGACCCCATTGCCAAGATACCGGAACTAAAGGTCTGTGCCGTAAGCCTTACCAAAGTTTGATTTTTTAAAAGGGCTGTGTCCTTTTGGATACGGCCCATTGGCCTAAATGTTCCTTGAACCTGGTGGGAAGAGATGAAATTCAATATAGCAGTTAACGGGTATGGTAGAATCGGACGGTGCGTGGTAAGGGCATTGTATGAATCAAAACATTTTTATGACCGGTTGAACCTGGTTGCCATAAATGAAACAGCTCCCCCTGAGACCCTGTATCATCTGACCCGTTTTGACTCGACCCACGGCCGGTTTCCCCTGGAAATTAAAAAATGCGGCCAGGGACTAGTGATCGGCCGGGATATTATTCATCTTTTCCAGGAACAAAATATTGTTAATTTGCCCTGGAAAGATCTGGGTGTGGACGTGGTGCTTGATTGCACCGGTGTGCACAATGACAGGGAATCGGCAGAGCTTCATCTTTTGTCAGGGGCCGGCAAGGTCATCTATTCCCATCCGGCCAAGGATGAAATGGATGCCACCATCGTTTTCGGGGTGAATCACCACACATTGAAGTCCAGCCATGCCATTATATCCAATGCTTCGTGTACCACCAACTGCCTGATCCCGATCTTGGATATTGTGGAACGGCATCTGGGCATAGAAAGCGGTGTCATCACCACCATCCATTCGGCCATGCACGATCAGCCGGTGCTCGACGCCTACAACACGGATTTAAGAAAGACCCGGTCTGCCCTGCAGTCCATCATTCCCGTGAGCACTTCCCTGGAAAAGGGAATTGTAAGGATCCTTCCCCATATGAAAGGAAAGTTTCAAACCCTTGCCATTCGGGTACCCACCACCAATGTATCGATTATGGATATCACCTTGTTGGGAAAAGCCGACACCAGCTCCCGTGACGTGAATGCGCTGTTAAGCCAGGCATCTGAAACCGAATTCAAGGGTGTTTTAGGGGTGAGTGACGAGCAATTGGTCTCCTGTGATTTTAACCATGATCCCCGGTCTGCCATTATCGATCTGCCCCAGACCCGTGTTTCCGGCAAACGCCTGATCAAAATCCAGGCCTGGTTCGACAATGAGTGGGGATATTCCAATCGGATGCTGGACACCACCCTTGCGGCTATGGAAGCCTGACAGAGCGCTTGCCAAAGCCCCAAGGATTTCAGGAGGCAAAAGAGCTAATTGGCGGTATCAAGGGCCATCAGCTTTCGGGCGATGGCCTTTAGGTCTTCGGGAATATTTGAAATGTCATCAAAGGGCCGGATGCCGTTTCGGTCTGATTGAACGATTTCATCCAGTTCCGGTAAAAATCCGATAATTTCATAATCGGGCATACTTTTCCGGATCAGATCCTTGTCTGCTTCGGACTTGACCCTGTTGCCCAGGATCACAATATTTTTAATGCCGATATCCTGGCCCAGTTTTCGGATCTTATCGGCTGCCACCCGGCTTCTTTTCCCCGGGTTCACCACCACCACCAAGGCATCCACAGAACCCGAGGTGGCCCGGCCCAAATGTTCGACCCCTGCCTCCATATCCATGACCACCACTTCGTTCCTGGCAAGAACCAAATGGTTCATCAGGGCCTTTAAAATGGTGGCTTCGGGGCAGATACAGCCGGACCCGCCGTGCTTTACCGTGCCCATGACCAATAGTTTGACACCGTCCTTTTCAATTGAGAACCGGTCCGGGATGTCATCCACCTTGGGATTTAAGGTAAAAAAGCCGCCCATGGTACCCGGGGTGGCGCCTGTCCGTTCGGCAATCAGATCGGACAACTCTGCCACAGGTGTTATGGGTTGGCTTTCGTCAATGCCAAGTCCTGCCGCCAGGTTGGCAACCGGGTCGGCATCAATGGCAATCACACAGGTTTCTTTATTTAAAGCGGCGATGGTCCGGGCGATAAGAGAGGTAATTGTTGTTTTACCAACTCCGCCTTTTCCGCCAAATGCTAATTTTAAACTCACGGTTTTAAGCTCCTAAAAGAGAGGGATTCAACCACAGAATCCGGTTTTAATTCAAATGATCAAGAATTTTTCCTTTTTCATCCAACACATAAACCCTATGATCGTTTTCTGCGGCCGTGGCAAGCAGGTCCTCCTTAATAACGGCCTGGGTGTCATAGACTCCGTTGAAGAGATCTTTGGGCATGAGGGCAAAACAGGCCCTTGCATCTTCTTTGGTTTTAAAGGCCGGTAAAAAACGCTCCTGGGTTTTTTCATCACTGAAACCGACAAATTGCTCGGTCGGAGAACCCGGATCCCTGATGATGATATAATACCAGTTTTCCATTATTTTATAGTGTCCTTTTCCACTGCAGTTCATCTTGTAAAAAAAGTATAGGGTAGAATATAATACCCAATTTGATAAAATAAAGCCGTTAGGGCAAGAAAAAATAAGGCCCCTGACCGTCAAAGCGGGCAGGGGCCTGTAAAAAACACACTTAAGAAAGACTAGATTTCAAGCCATGAATCAGAGTAAAGCGTTTCTCCCATGATGACTTTATAGGTTTTTGCATAATCCTGCATTTCTTTTGAAAGGCCTGGAATATTGGGTTGATCCCCATCCATCATGCCGTAGATCAGGTCCACAATATCCTGGCGCTCACCCTTGGCAATGGCGGTCAGCTTGGTGTCAAGGGGATCGGCGATAACAGAGGCCATGCCATATTTTTCAAGCATAACCATATAGGTACGGTTCAGGATGCCCCGCAGATGTTCCGGAGGTCCGTTGGAGATATTGGACAGCCCGCAGGTGGATTTGGCGCCCGGCGCCATATCTTCGAGCATCATCTGGAAGTTGAGAAGGCTCATGCACTGTTGCTGCTGGATATTGACCGGTGTCACAATTCCGTCCACCCAGATTTTTTCATTGGGGATACCGGCTTCGTTGGCATAGTAGAGCAGTTCAACGGCCAGGGCCGCTCTTTCGTTTTCGTCCCTGGGAAGACCATCGGGTCCCCACATCAGGGCCACGAAGTCTGCCTCATACTTGGCGGCCATGGGCACCATTATTTCATATCTTTCAGGCCGCGCCATGATGGAATTGACGATATGGGGCTTGCTGGCCGGTTTGCATACTTTCAAGCCGGCTTCAATGGCATCAATATTGGAGGAATCCAGCAGAAGGGGCATTCCCGGGACTGCTTCCTGAACCACGTTAACCACCCATGGCATCAGCTCTACTCCAAATTTCTTGGCTGGTCCCAGGTTGATATCAATATAATCCATACCCAGTTCTTTTTGTCTGAGAACTTCTTTCTGGATGGGTTCAGGATTTCGTTTGGCAGGATCGGCTTCTTTGAATTCTTTTCCAATTATTGTGGAAATTACATTCAGACTTTCACCAAAAAGAATCATACTATTTTCCTTTAAATTTGTTACAATTGTGAACCTTTAAAGGGGGGAGGAACAGATGCTCCACCCCCATTTTTTATGCTTATTTAGTTTTGAGGAAAGCCGGCAGATGGGCGGCTTCTCTCGGGCCGACCGTAATGGTCCAGCCGGGAAGTTCTTCTTCAATGTCACCTGCAATGGCAGCTGCATATCCGGGGATAATGAGCTCTTTGTGTTTTACCTTGTCCATGATGCCGCTCTTTTTAACAAAGGCGCCCACATCATCGCCGCCAAATTTTCCGGCAGCCCAGGCCGTCAGAACGGACAGACCTTCTGAATCCTTGATCAGCAGCCACGCCGGAACCTTGCTGGCCTCAATTTCACCGGAAACAATGAAATAAGTCAAGGCAAAGTTGGTGGTCACCAGAACAGGAGAATTCTCATCCGGGTTACCGATTTCAAAAATACCTTCGACAACGGTCATGGGTCTCTGGGGATCGGTGAAGATATTGAGCCTTTCCAGCAGCAGCGGGAAGAGAGATTCAGAGGCAAAGTCAGACAAAACCACAATTCCGCCGTATTTGGCAACCAGCATGCCGGCGATCATGGTTTCCATGTCCAGGTTGGATGCCATTTCACTGGGGAAGGTAATGGAGGGGAATCCAAGGGCCTTGTTGCCTGCCTTGAGCGCCGCACGGCGCATGGCAACCTGGTCTTCAAGGAGCTGTTTGATTTCTCTTGCGCCTGAATCCAATACCAGGTCCTTGAGTCCCATGGCGGTGAGTTTTCCAGTTAACGCTATCAACGCTTCAACTGAATCGGCTTTAACGGCCAATGGCAGGTCCGCGTCCTTGGCAAGGGCGCCCATCTCGTCCACATTGGCCGCTGTGGCGGCGTATAGCAGAGGCCGTTTGAATCCGGCAGCTTCAATACCGGCCTTCATAACGCCCAGGTCTTCGGTCATGAGAACCAGGTTGAATTCGGATTCCTTGGCAATTTTACCGGCAACGGCTGCAAAGGCGGCAGCTCCGTTGCCGGCATCTTTTACCACCAGAAGCTCGGGTCTCAGGTTCAGGCCCACCCGCTCGTACTGGAAGGCATTGTAAACGTTTAATGTTTTGTCAAGGGCTGCAAGATCCATATCAGACGCCACGGTGGCGGCAAGTACAGTGGGGTTAAAAAATGTTTTTTCATGTCTGTAAAGAACGGTTTCACCGCCGGTGGTTGTTTTACGAACACCTTTGCCCAAAGCAACCGGGCGAATGGGAGGCGCGGATGCCTCGGCCAGTTTTTCCTTTGCGTCCTCGGATACATAGGGGCAGGCGTCCAATTCCGCTTTTCCCGATGCAAGGTTCATTGCAAAGGCAAGGCAGGTGGGAACTCCGCACTCCTTGCAATTTGTCTTGGGAAGGAGTTTGAATATCTGTATACCGGTTAATGCCATTTTTATCTCCTTAAGTTTTTGCAACTTTATGGGAAAGGTGCGGCAGATTCAAATTAAAAATACTGCCGCACCTTTTGGGTTTAATAATTATCCTACAAGGGGTTCCATGGTCAGCGCAGGATGGCCTTTTTCCTTGAGAAAGGGTAGAATCTCTTCTTCGGTGATGCCGACGGTTTCATCGGCGATCATGTCGTAGAGACCCGGAACTCCCATGGCTTCTCCACGGGCCACGATTCTATCTTTGAGCTCTTCTTTGAGCATCTTGGGCATCCAGACCATTCGAAGCAGGCCGCCGTCGCCCAGGATGAATTTTCCCTGGGTGATGTTGTGTTTGGAGTGGCCCACAAACCCAGGAGAACAGGCACCACCGCCCATGACACCGGCCAGTGTGGTAAACTTCATGCCGCAGGGGGTCTCGCCTGCATAATCACGGCCAACCGTCATTACCCCGTTACACCCCGGCAGCATGGCAGCGATACATTCGCAGCAGCCGCAGGTGGTCATGGGATCAACAACCATTGAGTAGAAGTTGTAATGGGTAACCGTACCTCTGGAGGCCTTGTAGATAAAATCATTGACCCCTTTCCACTGGCCCAGTTTCGCATCGATACATTC
>JAHIVS010000160.1 GCA_018816605.1 Pseudomonadota bacterium | reverse complement strand
TTTTAAAAACAGGGACTGGGTTTTGATGTTGGCCAAATGTAAAAGACCCTGGCGGCGGCTCAGACGGCTCAGGCGTATCATGGTTGCAACGGCATCATTGGGGTCTTCCTTGTCCTTGGAAAAAACAAAATAGGCAGCCTTGAAGGCCGCAAACACATCGGTGAACTGGAAGGTTATCAATGTAGTGGCCAGGGTTCCTCCGAAGACGATCATCAGGCCCGGAATATTTATGAAGTTGTAGATATCCCCCCCCAGAAAAATGGCGGAGATTATCAGTGACAATCCGGATATTATCCCGATGAAAGAGGCTATGTCCATAAAAACCTTTGTATCCTTGAAAATTGAAGTTTCTAAACCCAGCTGCCGTCACTGCGCTGCAGGTGTGACAAATATGCTATTATATTCCCATTATGGGGTCAAGAAATTAGTCCTGATCCTGCTCAAAAAGGCCTAGGATTTGTCTTCATAAAGATCCCGGATGGCTTTGATGACATCCTGTATGTCCAGGAAGGCCGCCACAACTTCCGGATCAAAATGGTGCCCGGATTCCATCTCAATGGTAGCAAGAATTCTGTCTTCAGACCAGGGTTCTTTATAGGAACGCTTTGAGGCCAGGGCATCATAAACATCTGCCAGGGCCGTTATCCTTGCTGCCAGGGGGATCTGTTTCCCTTTCCAGGGGGGGCCCATTTTCGGGGTGCGGGTGTTCAGGTCCGCCACCTTCCCGGGGTAGCCGGATCCATCCCATTTTTCATGGTGGAAAAGACTGATTTCCCTGCTCATGAGATCCAGTTGGGAGGTGGTGTTCTCAAAAAGCCTGGCCCCATGGACCGGATGCCATTTCATGGTATCATACTCTTCGGGGGTCAGTTTCGCAGGTTTTTTTAAAATACTGTCCTGGATTCCGATCTTGCCGATGTCATGGAGCATGGAAGCCAGCCGGATCAGGTCTTTGGTCTGTTTGATTTCATGGGCCGGGGTTTTTCGCTTGATGGCCAGCTGCTGATAGATCTGGGAAGAATAGGCGCCGACCCGCTGGACATGGGCACCTGTTTCCGTGGGGTCCCGAAGTTCTGCCATTCGCATCATCCGTAAGATCAGCTCCCGGTTCATTACGCCTTTTTCAATGGCAAGGGATGCATTATTGGCAAACAGGGGAACGGAAATATGGGAAAATTGGTCAAAGGGAACCACGTTTCCGTTTTCATCCCTGGCATTGATCAGCTGCATGACGCCCATCATCTTAGATTGGATGGCCTTTAGGGGTATTGCAAGAATGGAAATGGTTTTATAACCATATTTTTGGTCAAAAGAGGGGTTAAAGGCATAGGGAAGATCCGAAGATATTTCATAGGCATTGTCAATGGAAATGGTTTCACCGGTCATGGCAGCATACCCCACAATGGATGTCCCATCCAAAGGAATGGTGAAATCAGCGTATAGCTCCGCCTGTCCCCTGATACCGTCAAATAAAGTGTCATTCTGGATATGGCAAAATTTTAATCGGTTCCGCTCCAGAAGAAAAATGGATCCTGCATCGGCATGGGTGCTTTTTCTGACCTCAAGAAGAAGCTTGTCCAGAATGGCATCAATGTCCTTGTAGGCGTTTAATTCCTCAATGGTGGAAAGAATGGTCTGTAGATTGTTATAGGGAAGACACTCGTTGGTCATGGGGATAACCTTCAATTTCGGGGTATACGGCAGTCAATAAACCGTTTTTGTTGATGGATCAAAATAAAACGACACCGAGGGGGATGTCAAGGCAAAGCTGACAATCTTGTGTTATTTGTTTCCGGAAAAAGAAAGATTGATCATTCCATGGACAATTTGATATGACTGACGTTGATTCAGCTTTCGGACTTTGACGTTCCATGTAAACTCCGAAAGTTGAGACGTTAAGTCTTGCAAAACACTGGAGAAAGAATGCGCCGAATACACTATTTCTACCTTGCACTTGTGCTGGTTCTGATCTTTTGCACCGGGTGCCGTGAACCTGAAACCCGGCAAAGCCAGGGACCCGGACCCGGGGTGGTGAACAAGCCGGCAAGGGTATATGAATCCCTCCCGGAAAAGCTTCACTGGCGCACCAATGACACAGATCCGGTCTTTGCTTCCCGGGACGCACGGAAAGGCGGGATGATCCGCTCGGCACTTCTGAGTTTTCCCATGACATTCCGGGTGGTGGGGCCTGATTCAAACGGGTCCTTTCGGGGGGCCATCCTGGACAATCAGCTTTCTTTGATCAATCTCCATCCGAATACACAAAATATTATTCCCGAGCTTGCCACCCATTGGGCATTTGGGGATGATAAACGCACCATGTATTTTAAGCTGGACCCGGATGCCAAATGGTCGGACGGGCATCCTGTAACCGCATGGGATTATGTGTATACCCTGACATTCATGCGGTCCGAGCATATTGTCGCCCCCTGGTACAATGACTATTATTCCAGGGAGATTGAATCGGTGACGGTATTTGATGACCACACCATTGGCGTGAAAAGCACCAAGGCCGTTCCGGATCTGCATCTGAAACTGGGTATCGCTCCCACGCCCGAGCACTATTTTGGTGCCCTGGATTCTGATTTTGTCCAGAAACACAATTGGGACATTGTTCCCAATACCGGTGCCTACCAGATCCATGAATTTAAAAAAGGCCGGTTTATCAAGTTCAAACGCAAACAAGACTGGTGGGCCGGCAACAAAAAATATTTTAAAAACCGGTTCAATGTGGATTATGTGCTCTATACCGTGATCCGGGATTTTAATCTCCAGTGGGAACATTTTAAAAAGGGCCGTCTGGATATCTTTGGCCTGAATCTTCCCAAATACTGGCATGACAAAACCCGGACCCGGGTATTTGAAAACGGATACGTGAACCGGATCTGGTTTTACAATGATCTTGCACGGCCTTCCCACGGGATGTGGCTGAACCAGGATAAAAAAATTTTTGAAGACAAGCGGCTGCGCCACGCCTTTGCCCATGCCATGAACATTGAAAAGGTTATTGATAAGGTGCTCAGGGGGGATTATTTCAGGCTTGCCCAGGCTTTTTTCGGATACGGAAAATACACGGATTACACAATTGCCCCCCGGCAGTATGATATCGGACGGGTGGAATTTCTCATGGGGGATGCGGGATGGAAGCGGGGGAAAGACGGTATCTGGGAAAAAAACGGACAGCGGTTTTTTGTAACCATTACCTATGAGAATGACGAATATATGCCGCAATTGGCAGTGCTGAAAGAAGAAGCACTCAAGGCCGGAATCGAGCTTGGCCTAGAAAAACTGGATTCCACAGCCGCTTTTAAGAAAATTCTTGAAAAAAAGCATGATGTGGCCTGGATG
>JAHIVS010000159.1 GCA_018816605.1 Pseudomonadota bacterium | reverse complement strand
TTTGAACCGGTCAGAGAAAGAATCCGAAGGCCCAAATCCCGGATACGGGGGTCCGGGGCCGACTACCTGGCCTATGCGCTCCTGGATACGGTTGTGGACAATTATATGCATACCATAGAACTGATCGGAGAGAAAATCGAAGATCTGGAGGAAGATATTCTGGAGGGCCATGACACGGCTGTTATGGAAAAAATCAATGGATTCAAGCGGGAAATCAATTACCTGCGCAAATCCATCCGGCCGGCAAGGGATGCGATCCTGAACATATCGCGCCTTGACAGCGACCTGTTCCATGAAAACACCCTGCCGTTTATAAAGGACCTCCAGGATCTGACCCACCAGGCAACCGAAGCCATCGACACCTACCGGGACCTGCTGACCGATCAGTTGAATATTTATAATTCGGTGATGGCAAACAAGATGAACGATATCATGAAGGTGCTGACCATTTTTGCTGCTATCTTTATCCCCCTCACCTTCATTGCCGGTATCTATGGCACCAACTTTGAATACCTGCCCGAACTGCACTATCGGTATAGCTATTTTATTTTCTGGGCCGTCCTCATTGCCCTGGCAGGTGTTCTGCTCTTTTATTTCAAGCGGAAGCGCTGGTTGTAGCGGCCCTGTTTCAATCCGGCCGGACCGGAATCCGGGCCTTTGGAACAAGTTTATGATATGCCCTTAGCTGTTGGCTGTAAATCCGGCAAAGGTTGATGACGACCAATGGAAACTCCTGAACAACCCTGCTAAAATCATTGCCGTCCATTTCCAGCAGAAGGGACAAGGTGGTTGCTTTAAGGGTGTAAAGCTGAACCCCGTCATCAATCCACTGCCTTTCCCCGGCAAACACAGTGGAAAGAACCTGTTCGGCATAGGGTGCCTTGGCGGGAATGGACCGGCTTGAGGCCGAAAGGACACCCTGGTAAAGAAAATAGACCTTATCTGCCCTCCGGTTCTCCTGAAAAACCGCCTCCCCCGCCCCCAAACGAATCGGGCGGCACCTCACAGCGATAAACATCAACTCCCGGATTTTCAGGCCCGAAAATAAAGGGTTGGTTTTCAGACAGGCTGTTTTTCCCGCCAGATCCGGATCTGCCTGGGGCATGTCCTGAAGGGCCGAATGGTCACACAATTGGACGGCAGCCGGGTCTGCATCCTGGTGAAGCCAGTGGCGGATCTGTTCATATGTGATAAAAACAAGGGGGCTGGTTCCCATGGCCTTGCAGCTGGCACCCAGCCTTTCCCGGGCAGGAAGATCCGACAAAAGGGGAATCAGTGCCCTGCGAAGGCGCGGATGGAGACAGGATTCCAGCAGCTCAATGGCATTGTCAATATCCTTTCGTCTGTTTGACTGGACCGCCCGAAGAATAATCCGCATCTGATCTCCAAACTCGATGATTCCCAATACCCGCAGGACCATTTCAATGGTTTCCTGGTGCTTTTCCAGCAGATAGGTTTCCAGCAGCCCCAGGGCGGGGCTTTTCGGGAATGCGGCCAGGGCCAGTGAACATGACAGATACTGGCAGGCCCGGGCAAGCTGCTCCAGAACAAACCGGGAAAGGGCTGCGGTGGGAACTCCGATGGTTTCCAGCACCCGGACAATCTCTTGCTGCATGGCCCTGGAGGGGGTTGCAAGACTCTGGAGAAGGACAGGCACCATCTGTTCCCCCTGAACGATAAGCCGCTGGGATGCAATTGACCGGATGCGGGAATCTTCATCCTTTAAAAATGGCATGAGCAGATCAAAAGAAGGGGACTGCACAACCGTGAATATGGCATGCATCGCTGCCATGCGAACCAGGGAAGACCCGTCCGTGCTGCTCGAAACAGCCAGGGACAAGGCCTTTTTGTGATTCATTTTTGCCAATCCTTCAAGGGCCCAGGCCTTCAGATCCGGAGACGCTGCTTTCAGAAACAGGTTCGACACTGCCTGGCTGTAAACCGGATCACCGGTCTTGGCCAGGACTTTGGCGGCCAGCCCCACCTGGGTTCTGTCCCCTGCCAGCCACTCATCAATCCTGTGCCGATATTCTTCATAATTTGCAAGGTTGCAGCTGACGCACGATCCGGCAAGGGCTTCTGCCTTGACCCGCAGGTCCGTATGGTACAAAAAAGTTTCCATGAACGAATCACAGCCCGAAGGGTCGATCCGAGCAATGGCTTCAAGCCAATGGGGAAGGGCTTCCAGGGGGGCTGCCTTCGCAAGTTCATACATCCTGGGAGCATGGGGGCCGATATTTTCCGGGGTCAGCAGGTCCAGCATTAATTTTTGCACCTCCGGCTCTTTTTGATCAATTATTCCAAGCAGGATTCCCACCCATTTATCCGGACGGGTTCTGGCCAAAAATTCCAGACACAGCATCGCAACCTTGGGGTTCCCGGATTCAACGCCCCGCTCAAACACCCCCACGGTCAGTTTATCCTTTGCAAGGGCTTGAATCTGCTCTTCTTCCATCTGTTTCCAGTCCTTCTGGTTTTCCCGCAAGGATTGGATCAAAATTTGAGGATAGGCCTTTTTTAACCGGAAGCTGGTCACCACCCAGGCAAAGGCAAAGGGCAGGGCCACCAGAGACAGCATGCGGGGCTCTATTACCCCTGTGACGAAGACAAGAAATCCGGAACCCGCAAAATCGGCCGCCCGGACAACACTGCCCCGGAGCACCAGCCGTATCATACTCCGGTGCCTTTCAGGAAAAAAATTATACAGGATGGCCCTGGCAGGATTGTTGAGAACGGTTTTCAGCATTTCAGTCGTAAACCGGGCATACACACCGGAAACGATATCAAACCGAAGAAAAATGCTGCCAAAGGCAATGCAATAGTTCATCGGATGGAACAAAAGGCTTATGGGAACCCCCAATCCGGTAATCAGCCGGCTTGAGAACATGAGCAGAACAAACATAAGGGCATTGGATACCCCCCGGAAGATACCGAAAAACTGGAGGGTAAGGGCCTCGGATGCAAAGTGCCGGTCCACCAGAACATTAAACTGATAATCCAGTAACGGCAGGATCATATTGGGGATGGCCAGGAGCAGCACCATGTATTTGAGAAGTGTGGACTGGCTTGCATGGCGGACAAATTGCCTTAACACCTCCAGGGTATTCTGCTTGGCAGTTTTTTTGCCTTGCCGGACCCGGGACTGAACGGGTGTTCCCGCCACCTTTTCCGTTAATTCGTTGAGCAGGGCGGCCAGAATCATTCCGGCAATAAAGATCAGCAGAATATTGTCCGTACCGACCCAGCCCGCAATCCTGCGGGTCATCAGGCTTCCCAGGGTTGTCCCGAGGATTCCGCCGGCACTGATAAGGGTATACAGTCTTTTGGATTGCTGGGTTGTGAACATATCGTTTAAGATATCCCAGTACAGGATGGGCAGAATTCCCACAGCCTGGCTCTTGAGAATATACAAAATGGGATAGGCCAGTTCCACACCCATAACCATCAGAACCCGGACACCGCCCATACAGAGGCCGTAAAACAGAAGAAGGCCTGTAAACACCCGAATGGTGCGGAACCGCTCCATTAAAAGACTGACAAACCCGGCGAAAAAGAAGGTCGCCATGGCCTCTATCATAAAAACCGCCGGCAGGGCATGGGTCCCGTATCGCTTGAGAAAGGTTGCCTGGGCCACGTTGCCGATCAAAATACTGCTGGTACTCATCACCACCTGGATGAGGGTCACCCACAATAAAAGCTTGACTTCATTGGGATAGACCTGCAGCAGGCGGCGCAGTCCCCCTGCCGGCAGCAGCAGATAGAACAAGGCATGCCGCGGTGAAGATACATCCGGAAGATGTTTTTTTAAAGGCCCCGTCTTTGTTCTCCAGAGGCTTGTGCTATCTTATAGCATGTTTTTTGCCACAAGTTCTGCAATATCCTGGGTTCGGATCTGCTCTTCTTTGTTCAATTCCTTCATTCCGTCTTCTATCATGGTTAAACAAAAGGGGCAACCCACAGCCACCGTGGAGACATTCTGACCTGCAATCTCTTGGGCGCGCTCCCGATTGATGCGTTTGCCGATGGTCTCTTCCATCCACATTCTTCCGCCGCCGGCACCGCAGCAGAAACTTTCTGGCCCATGGCGGTCAAGCTCTGTCAGGCCCTGCTGGGACACAGACTGCAAAATGGATCTGGGAGAATCATAAATTTCGTTATACCGCCCCAGATAGCAGGGGTCATGGTAGGTGAGGGATCCTTGGACCTTGGTGTTTAATCTGATTTTACCCGATTGGATCAAGCCATCAATCAGCCGGGTGTGATGGATCACTTCGTAATGCCCGCCCATTTGCGGGTATTCATGTTTAAGGGTATTCAGACAATGGGGACAGGCGGCGATGATTTTTTTCACCTTGTAATTGTTCAATATTTCGATGTTTTCCTGGGCCATCATCTGGTACATCATTTCATTGCCGGCACGCCTGGCAAAATCGCCCGTGCATTTTTCTTCCACACCCAGAATGGCAAAACGGATACCGGCTTTTTGCAAAATTTTCACCAGGCTCACCGACACTTTTTTACTTCGGTCATCAAAGGAACCGGCACAGCCGACCCAGAGCAGATAGTCCACATCCGGGTCATCGGCCATCCGCTTTACGCCCAGGCCCTCAGCCCAGTCGGCCCGTTTGTCATACCCGATGCCCCAGGGATTCCCATTGCGTTCAAGCCCCTTAAAGGCCGCGTTCAGTTCTTTGGGATAGGTTTCCGCCATCAGGGTCTGGCCCTGTCTCATGGCAATGATTCGGGGAACATGTTCGATGGTGACAGGGCAGACCTGTTCACAGGCCCGGCAGGTGGTGCATGCCCAGAGGGTGTCCGGCAAGATCACATCCCCGACAAGGGTGTTTTGACTGGTGAGTTCGGCCATGGCCGCCCGGGTTTTTTCAATCTGTCCGGGATCACCATCAACCTTGATGGTGGCGGCCAATTGCGCTCTTTTGATCAAATTGTCTGCGGTTGCCAACAATTCTTTTTTCAGACTGTCATTAAACTCCAGCAGATTCAAGGGTTTGTCCGTAATATAGGTGGGACAGACCTCCTTACACCGGCCGCACTCGGTGCAGGTATACAAATCCAGGCCCTGTTTCCAATTGAGCTGGTGGATATGGTTGAGCCCCAGGGACTCATTTTCCCAGGCAGCCTCGTCTTCCAGATCCAAAACCTTGGTCTTTTCATGGGGGTATCCCAGGCTCTTTAAAAACACATTGGGCAAGGCCGTGATTACATGGAAATGTTTGCCCAGGGGCAAAAGGTTCAAAAAACTCAGCTGGGTGATGATATGCAGCCAGAACATGGCCGTCAATACCCCTTTTGTGCCATCGGCACCCAGACCGGATATGAGGGATGCGACGCCCACGGCAACGGGCGTCCAGAGAAACTCGGATCCATACCGGGGATTGTTAAAAAAATCAAGCCCACCGGGATTGTGGTGCAGAACAATCAAATTATACCGGGCACCGTCGAGCAAAAGGTCGGAAATCATCAGGACGGCAATCATGCACAGCACAAGATAGGCTTCCCTGGTATTGTGCATCCGTGACGGCTTAAGGATTGCCCGCCGAAAAAGGGCGTAGATCACCATTGCCAGGACAAGTCCCTCCATGATGTCCTTTAGGCCGACATACAGATACCCCACCAGATGTTCCTCGCCCAGAAACGGCAGTTGGAACCCGTGTACAAACCCCTCCCCGTAAAGGGTCAGGCTGCGGAGGATCAGAACACAGAATCCCCAGAAAATCAGGGCATGCATCATTCCGGATGCCCATTCTTTTTTCCTTCCCACCAGGCGCTTCTGACCAATGGCGATGATCGCCATGTTTTTCAGACGCTCCAGGAGATGATCGGCCCTGCCCGTTGGCTCAAGTGCCATGAGCAATCGGAGTTTAACCACCATGGTGCGGCTGAAAACCGCCAGCCCGACAACGAGCAATAAAGACATCAAAAGGGGATTCATACATACCTCATCAACAAATGTAAAAGTTAGCCTCTGATTTTTTTAATCTCCTGCCTGAGAATCGGAATCACCTCAAACAGGTCTCCGACAATACCATAGTCCGCCACGTTGAAGATGGGGGCTTCCGGGTCTTTGTTGACGGCCAGGATGGTTTTTGAGCCGGTCATTCCCGCCAGATGCTGGATGGCGCCTGAAATACCCATTGCCATATACAGGGTGGGGGCCACTATTTTCCCGGTCTGGCCCACCTGTTTGTTGTGTGCCATAAAACCGCCGTCCACCATGGCCCTTGAAGAGCCGAACCCGGCAGAAAGGTCACGGGCCAGTTCCCTTACAAGATCAATACCGGCCTGGTCCCTGGCACCCCGCCCCACTGAAACAACAATATCGGCATCGGCCAGATCGATTTCACCGCTTGCATCGGACAGAATCTGTTTGATGACCGCTTTCAGATCCGGGGCCGGGATGGACAATTTGACCATATTCTGGGTTCCGGTAATCCCTGGATTTGCCGCAAACGCTCCTGCCCTGACAACGGCCACCAGGGTTTGGGTGTTCACTTGAATCCGCTGGATCACTTTGCCGGCGATGGCCGGACGGACCACCTGAATCTTCTCTCCTTCCAGGGTCACATCAATGATTTCAGTGGCGCAGGCGGCATTCAATTGGGCTGCGACCCTTGGGGCAACGGCCTTTCCTGCTTCGGAAAATCCAAACCAGATCATATCGGCTTCAAATTGCTGGGCAGCCGCAACCACACAGGCGGCATAGGGACCTGCTGAAAAAAGTTCAAGGCTTTTATCATCGGCAATGTATTGGGTATCCGAGCCGGCTGCTGCCAGATCCGCAACAAGGGATTCGACATTGCTGCCGATGGCCACGACAGCGGTTTGGGCGGACAGGGTCTTGGCCTTTGATAAGAGTTCGGCTGTGCTGCCCTTTAGAACACCTTCTTTGATGTCTGCGATTACAAGTATCTTCGCCATAATATTTTTTTCCTCTCTTCTCGTCTTCAGGTATGAATCGGGTTAAATTCCAATAATCGTTTTTAACAACCGGCAAATTTTCCTAGAAAACCTTGGCTTCATTGGCCAGAAGTTCAACAACCTGTGCCGTAATTTGGGCGGCGTCGCCTTCAAATTTCTGCCCGGCCTTCCGGGTTTTTGATTTCATGAATTCAACAATTTCCGATTTGGGAGCAGCCCCGCCGACCGCTTCAGCGCTGGTTCCCAGTGCCGCCAGATCCAGTGTCTGGATCTTTTTTTTCTTTGCCATCATAATGCCCCGCATGGCCGGCAGCCGGGGCTCGTTAATACTATCGCTCACCGTGACCACGGCGGGTAATGTTATCTCAACAATTTCGGTGCCGCTGTCTCCCAGCCGGGAAACCCGAATGTGGGCCTCGTCCATGACCTCAATGGAAATCACATTGGAGACGCAGGGCAATTGAAGGTACTCGGCCAAGATGATCCCTGTCTGGCCGCTATCGGTATCCTGGGCCTGTTTACCTGTTATCACAAGGTCATAGTCCCCCTTCTCGTAAACCGTTTGCAGTATTCTCGCAAATGCAAAGGCATCCGCTGATACCAGCGCCGGGTCGTCAATGAGAATGGCGTCTTCCATTCCCATGGCATAACATTTCCGGATCATATCCGTATTGTCCTGTCCGCCGATGCTCACCAGGGTCGTCTGGGCACCATTTTTTTCCTTGAGCTGAACAGCGGCTTCAACACCGTTTTCATCCCAGGCATTTATAACATATTGAAGGCCATCCTCGACAATGGCACCATTTTCAATGTGGATATTCAATTCCACATCCACTACGCGTTTTACGGTTGTGAGAATTTTCAAATTGTCCTCCTTCTTGGGTATTTTGGGTTCTACCGCTTTTGGGTGATCTTTTTTTTTGGCTATTTATACGCTCTTGATGCGGTTTTCCCCGCAAATGATCATTAATTCCGAATCCTTTGCCGAAAAGGCCAGGGTCATGTTAAGGGTCTGGCCCATCCGGGCGGCAAGGGCCGTGGGCCTTGAGTGGGAAATCATTATGGGCAGACGGGCTCTGGCCGCTTTTTGAACCAGTTCATAACTGATCCTGGAAGACAGGATCACAATGCGGGCACGAGAAAGCGTCCTGTCCAGAAAGGCTTTCCCGATTGCCTTGTCCAGGGCATTGTGCCGCCCCACATCCTCGGCAAAGGCAATGGGTTGTAACTGATGGTCAAAAATAAGTGCCGCATGGGAGCCCCGGGTCCTCTGGTAGTATTGCTGGTTTTTGGAAAGCGTGTTGATGCAATCGAAAACCCGGCCGATTTCAACCGCAAACCCGTTTTTAGCCGGAGCCAGGATCTGATGAAGATCTTCTATCATTTTCTTGCCGCAAATACCGCAACTGGTCTGGCTGACATAACTCTTTCTTTTGAGCAGATGGGCAATTTTTTTCTTGTGTTCAGGCGTCAGCCAGACGTCCACAACATTGGGGTCCAGGTCTTTGTCATATCCAATGGTCTTGATATCATCGAGAGTGTCAACAATTCCCTCCCCCAGACAAAACCCGGCCGTATGAAACACCTCTTCCCCGGGTGTTCTCATCACAACAGAATAGGGTTCATCTTCTATCCGAATCAAAAAGGGTTCCTCTCCGATCAGTTCTATCTGTGTTTTCTGCCCGGGAGAACCGGTCGGCACGTCTTCCTGTCGCCGCCCAAGTGATTGATAGAATTGGGTTTTTTCTCCGGCAGTCACCTATTTCCTATTCCCCTGCCCCAGGCCCGGAGTTAACGGCCGGCGGGAATGCCAGGGCCTGGGTTAACACAAAGGCTGCCTGGAGATAGGAGGTCGGACAAAGGGGGAAGCATTGTTTGCAGTCATTGCACTCGACGGCTGCAATCTGGGGAATAAAACTGATCTCCTTATTGATTCCCCGGTCAACAAACCCGATGGCGTTCTTCCCGGTCACCTCATTGCAATACCGCACACACAGGCCGCAATGGATGCAAAAGGAGGGATCCTTCTCATACCGGTCTTTGTCGGCGCCATACACCTTTG
>JAHIVS010000158.1 GCA_018816605.1 Pseudomonadota bacterium | reverse complement strand
CTGGCTGGCCAGGCCAAACTTTTAAGATTTCTTGAAAATGGGGAATTTTACAAGGTGGGGGGAACCAAAAAATACAAGATTACCACCCGGGTGGTATCGGCCACCAACAAAGACCTGGATCTGCTGGTGGAACAGGAAAAATTTAGAAAAGATCTTTATTTCAGGTTGTGTGTGGTAAAGGCAAAAATTCCTTCCTTAAATGACCGGCCCGATGATATTATCCCCCTTGCCAAGCATTTTCTTCATGAGTTCAATAAAAAATTTAATAAGCAGTTGATCGGGATATCCGACCAGGCCCAGGCACTTCTGGAGGCCCACGAATTTACCGGCAATGTTCGGGAATTGAAAAATATTATTGAAAGAAGTGTGCTGGTGGCCCAGAACCAGCTGGTTTGCGTGGCGGAATTGGGGTTGTTATCCCATGAAGCAGACCCCGGTCACCCGGTTCCCACGGAATTGCCCCCGGTCCAAAATGCCCATTTGCCGGAAGAAGGGGTACACCTGAACGACCTTCTGTCCGGCATTGAGCGGGATTATATGGCCCTTGCCATGAAACAGGCCATGGGCAATGAGAGCCAGGCAGCCAAATTATTGAACATGAACCACCATACCTTTCGATACCGCTGGAAAAGAATGTCCCAAAATTAAGCCCTATGCCTAGGCAAAAACCATAGGGTTATCATAAAATTTATATGCGTTACCTCTGGATACCATTTGACACTTCATCCTAAAATGGGTATTATTTTTTCCATAATCCAATTATTATAGGGGTAGGCTCCAAAGCCCCAATTGTCTAAATAAAATAGCCTGATGGTTGTTTCTGATTATTAATTTTTGTTAATACTAAGGATTCATCTCAGAGGAGTTCCCATGGAAAAAAAAGAATCAAAACGGCGAAGCAGCATTGCATTTAAGACCTCATTTGCCAGCGGTATTATCATTCTTGTCCTTCTGACCATCAGCAGCTTTATCGGTATCCGGCTTCAGTCAGGCCTTGCAGAGAGTATGATTGAACAGTTTGTGACAACCCAGAAGACTGCTCTGGAAGAAGAGTCCCTTCATATGGAAAAATCTCTGGTTGCCAATATGAAGGTAAACCTTGAAATCTGTACCAGTGTGACCCGGTCTTTTTTATATAATTTCGACCAGGACCAATTATACAAACTTCTCTCCAACTACCTGAAGCTGGACGGCATGGTAGCGATCAAGGTGCTGGATGTGGACGGAAAGGCCTTTGGCGCTGCCTGGAAAGCTCCTGAAATCACCACCGGAGTGACCCTGCCGGATACAGTTATATTGGACGAAAAACTGTCCATTGTTTCCGATGCTGTTCATGAAGGCGAAAAAGTGGGAAGTGTAAGGCTCCATTACACCAATGACCTTGTCAAAAAAAAAATAAAAGATCAGGAAGCCCATACCCGGGATAGCATTGCCACATTCCAGGGAATTTCCAAAAAGAATATCGGGCAAGCCATCACCACCCAGCTGATTGTGGCAGTCGTGATCATCATTGCTTTGATTTTTACTCTGGTCTTCTGCCTCCAGCTGTTTGTCACCCGTCCCATCAAGCATACCATTACCATGATCAAAGATATTGCCCAGGGGGAAGGGGATCTGACCAAACGCCTGAACGTAAAAACAAAGGATGAAATTGGTGAACTGTCCCATTGGTTCAACCAGTTCATCGAAAAACTTCAGGAATTGATCAAAGAGGTCACTAAAAACGCCACCACCATTAATAAAGCTTCCACCGGTTTTACCCAGTTATCTGACAGCATGAACTCCGGGGTCGAAGGTCTGTCCGCCCGATCCAAATCAGTGGCCAGTGCTGCAGATAATATGAGCACCAATATGACCTCTGTGGCAGCTGCCATGGAAGAGGCGTCCACCAATATCAACATGGTGGCCACAGCCTCGGAAGAGATGTCGTCCACCATCAATGAAATCGCCCAGAATGCAGAAAAGGCAAGGTTCATAACCGACAATGCCGTGATCCAGACCCAGAGTGCCTCCAAGCAGGTAAATGAGCTTGGAAGTGCGGCCAAACAGATCGGTAAGGTGGTGGAAACCATTACCGATATTTCCGAGCAGGTCAACCTGCTGGCACTGAATGCCACCATTGAGGCTGCCCGGGCAGGTGAAGCCGGAAAAGGTTTTGCGGTTGTGGCCAACGAGATCAAGGACCTTGCCAAACAGACATCTGAAGCCTCTGGAGCCATTAAAGAGCAGATCCAGGGCATTCAGTCCTCAACCAACGGTACGGTGGAAGAGATATCAAAAATTTCCGAGGTGGTTATGGAAATCAATTCCATTGTTGCCACCATCGCCACTGCCGTGGAAGAGCAATCTGCCACCACCAGGGAAATCGCTGAAAACATTTCCCATGCCTCCTCAGGAATTCTTGAGGTAAACGATAACGTATCTGAAGGATCGGCCGCCTCCCGGCAGGTGGCTCAGGAAATTGGGGAGATCACAGAAGCCACTGACGGTCTTTCCGCTTCCAGCCAGGAGGTAAAAACCAATGCGGACCAGCTGTCAGTTCTCGGTGATCGCCTGGCAGAACTGATGGGGAAATTTCGCGTATAGACAAGAATGCCCTGCCCATGGCCACCGGTCCTGGGCAGGGCGGTTTTACGCCCTCTATTTTATGAATGATCACCCCTGTAAGGGTATCGTACACACCATAGATTGACGATCCCTTTATTCGTAACTGTAAATGGTGTCACTCCATTTTTTTAACCCGAATTTAATAAAGGAGAAAATCGCATGAAATTATTTGTTTCGAAGTTGATTATTTGTCTATTTTGTATGGCCTGTATGGTCTCTTCCGCATATGGAGAGTCATTTTCCATTATGACCGAGGAATATCCTCCCTTTAACTACACAGATAACGGCAAACTCACTGGGCTTTCCTCTGATGTTATGGCAGAGGTGGTCAAGCGATTAGGCATCCCGGATAATACAAAAGTCCTTCCCTGGTCCAGGGCCTATGCCTTGATTCAGAGTAAGAGCGGGATGATCCTTTTTTCCATGACCCGGACCGAGCAGCGGGAATCCCTGTTCAAATGGGTGGGGCCGGTGGCATCCAACCAATGGGTATTTTTCGCAAAAAAAGGCAGCGGAATTCAGATCAATTCACTGGAGGATGCGAAGAAGGTAAATAAGATCGGTACCTATAAGGACGATGCTGCGGAACTTTTTTTAATAGAACAGGGATTTACCAATACCGAAAGTGTTGTGGATGATCTGTCCAATGTGAAAAAACTGGCAGCCGGACGTATTGATCTTTGGATCGTGGGCCATTTACAGGGCCTTTACAAAGCCAAAACCGTTGCCGGCGACACCTCGGCCTTTGAAAAGGTTTTTGATGTCAAAGACACACAACTTTTCATCGCATTCAGCAAAGACACCGCTGATGAAGTTATCGCAAAATGGCAGGCCGAACTGGATAAAATGAAAGTTGACGGCACCTATGATGCTATTTTGAAAAAATATATGTAAGCCATTCAGGTCCGGTCATCCTGCCCGGGCCACACACTGTCCCTCCAGCAGAAAAAAAGGTCCCGAATCTGACAGGCAGATCCGGGACCGGTAATCTTTCTGTTTTGTAAATCAGGTGGCGTTAGAATCCGTTGTCCTTGAGAATTTGATCGAGGGAACCGTCCGCCTTCATCTGTTCAATTCCCTTGTTAAACGCAATGATCAGATTTGCCTGGTCTTTTGCCTTGTTGGAAATACAGACAAAAAGTTCAGGTTCTGCCAGGGGTTTGTCCATGAATTCAACGGCAGACGCCTTGTCCGGCATATTGGTGTTGAGCAGGTACTTACCCACGAATTTGTCTGCCACCATCAGATCAAGGCGGCCTGCAATCAGTTTTTTCAAGTTGGTCAGATCATCATTGGCCGGGTCTCTTGTCAAAAAAGGGGCCTCGTCAAATTCCTTTGTATTTACATAGTCTTTGACCACACCGATCTTATAGCCTTCCAGATCTTTGAGTGTATTAAAGGAGATTTTCTGGTCAATTCGCTTGAAAAAGCCCAAAGGTCCGCCGGGAAAGGATGCGGAAAAGGCAGCATATTCCTTTACTCCGTCTGCATAGTATTCCGGGAAATACCCGTCCACCTTACCGGCCTTGGCCAGGCCCACCACTCGGGACCATTGATAGAACTTGAATTCCACATCCAAACCACCACGTTTAAAAGCTTCTTTTACAACTTGGGCGACATAGCCGTTGTTTTTCATGTTCTGCCCCACATAGGGTTCCCAGTCCAGGGTGGCCAGTACGACCTTATCCCCGGCATGGGCTATTGTGAAAAAAAATAACAGGCAGATAGCAAACAATAAACGTTTAATCATTTTATCCTCCGTGATTTAGGGGTTGGGTCTTTCTGGTTAAGCGATGCATATAATATGGCAGGGTTGATAAATTGTGTCAATTGATTCTATAACATTACCGCTGGAAAAGAATGTCCCCAAATTAAGCCTTATTCCTAAAGTCCCCCTATCTCAACGGGTTGCTTGACCACGGTGAGCAACATCTTAAACTGTGTTTCAGCAAAGACCGAATGGGCCACATTGGCCGGCATGACCACCACTTGTCCTGTGGTGGCATCTATGATCTGTCCTGCAATATTGATCCGGGCCTGGCCGTCCAGAACCTGAACCATGGCATCTCCCGGGGAGGTGTGGGCCGAGATTTCCTCTCCCTTGTCAAAGGCAAAAAGCGTGATATTGACGTGTGTTTTGCTGGAAAGGGTTCGGCTCACCACCCGTCCTTCTTCATAGTCCACAAGTTCTGTGATATTGACGGCTTGGGAAAAGGGGATGTTTTTGATCAGTTCATTTTTATCGGTCATTTTATTTTCTCCTTGATGGGGTTAACTTTTGTATCTGTCCGGATGATACCCCAAATCTTTGTCAATGGAATTGATTCAGATCAATTGACCAAAGGTTACAGGTTAAACTTTATTTTTGCCCTGTCACACAGATATTCTCCAATGGGGATGGCAGAGGTGGCTGCAGGCGACGGCGCATTGCACACATGTAAGGATCGATTCGACTGGGCAAACAGAAAATCATGGACCAGGCTGCCGTCCCTTTTGACTGCCTGGGCCCTGATCCCTGCAGGAAAAGGGGTCAGATCTGTCTTTGCCAGACTGGGGCAGTATTTTTGAATCCGTTTTAAATACCCGGGTTTATAGGCCGAATCGATCCATTCGTTTATCCCGGACTTAAGATGCTTGCCGACTACCTTCCAGAATCCCGGGAAGGCCAGCATCTGAGCCGTATCCATCGGATCAAAATTAACCTTTCCATATCCTTCCCGTTTAAAGCCCATGACGGCGTTGGGGCCGACGGTGACACATCCATCCACCATGGGGGTTAAATGGACCCCGAGAAAGGGCAGGTCCGGGTCGGGAATGGGATAGACCAGGTGGGAAACAATTTGAGACAGACGGTGGGGTAACCGATAATATTCTCCCCGGAAGGGCAGGATCATAAAATCGATGTCAATGTTCATCATCCGGGCCAGCCGATCTGCCATGAGCCCGCCACAGGCAATCAGATAACGGCTGATCTGTTTTTTTTTCCCGGTGTAAAGGGTGATTTTATCCGGCCCTTCCTCTATCCTTGTCACGGCCTGTCCGGTTTGGATGATGCCGCCGGCTGCCTTGAACAGATCTGCCATTTTTGAGGTGATTTTTGTATAATCGGTGATGCCGGTGGCAGAAACTTTCAAGGCACCCCGCCCGAAAATATGGGGTTCTAATTTGTTCAATTGGTTCCGATCAATGCGCCGGGTCTGGATTTGGTTCCGGGCGCACCTTTCTTCAAGGGCTTCCATCCGTTTCATCTCAAGGGGGGTGGTTGCCACCAGCAATTTTCCGCATTGTCTGAAGGGCAGGCCATGGGTCGTACAAAAATCCATGGTGGCCTTTGCCCCCCGTTTACAAAAATCAGCCTTGAGACTGCCGGGCTCATAGTAAACCCCGGCATGAATCACCCCGGAATTATGACCGGTCTGGTGGCGGGCAAACCGGTTTTCTTTTTCGATTAAGATCACCTTTGCCTTGGGGAACCTGTTTTTCACAGCCAGGGCCGTTGAAACCCCCACAATACCACCGCCGATCAAGGCTATATCAAATTGTGCCAATCTCTCTCCTTAATTTAAATGGATGATGATTTTTAAAATAGATCT
>JAHIVS010000157.1 GCA_018816605.1 Pseudomonadota bacterium | reverse complement strand
GTGGGTATTATTGAGTCTTCCATTCTCCTGGATTGTTTTGATCAAATAACCCACTCCCATATCTTCCGATTAGAGCAACTCAACCAGCGGATGATTACAGACATTCACAACAATGACTTTTCAAAGCTGTTCCAGACAAACCTGACATTTCACAATGTGTACAACACCCTTTCGGATAATCCGCTTTTCAATAAATTCATGCTCCCCATCAAACACCGGCTGTACGATTTCCAGGGCCAAAGTTATATCCGTGACTGGGAATTGAAAAATTGTGAGGAGCATTCCCAGGTGATCACCTTTCTAAAGCAGAAAAACCCAGGGGCGGCGGCAAAAGTATTAAAGGATTCCCACTGGTCCTACTCGGTCCATGAAGCCTTTATTAAACAATTTTATGCCATGACCGAGGCAAATTAACCGCATATTTTTATTTTGTTCTATTTTTTAAATTTCAAGGGGAAACCATGAATATATTGGTAATCAACACGGGCAGTTCTTCATTAAAATATCAGCTCTTTGACATGGAAAATCAGGCAGTCCTTGCTGGCGGCGTTGTGGAAAGAATCGGTGAACCCCAAGGGGTCCTGACCCATAAAGACTCGTCCACGGGCAAAGAGGTAAAAACCAAACAGGAACAGCCCATCCCAAACCACCAGGAAGCCATGCGGCTCATGGCAGGGCTTCTCACCCATGGGATTGATGCCATCGGCCATCGCGTGGTCCAGGGGGGAGAAACCTTCAAGGCTGCCACCCGGATCACAGGAGACGTCAAAAATGCCATCCAGGCGAACAATCCCCTGGCCCCCCTGCACAACCCCCCCAACCTTGTGGGGATTCAAATTGCGGAAGAGCTGTTTCCCGGCAAACCCCAGGTGGCGGTATTTGACACCAATTTTCACCAGACCATACCCCAAAAAGCCTATCTTTACGCGCTTCCCTATGAGTACTACACCGATTACAGAATCCGCAGATACGGGTTCCACGGCACCTCCCATAAATATGTCACCAACAAAACCTGTGAACTCATGGGAAAGGAGCCGAGTCAAGTTAACCTGATCACGTTGCACCTGGGCAATGGCTGTTCCATCTGCGCCGTTAAACAAGGGGAGTGCCAGGACACCTCCATGGGCATGACCCCCCTGGCCGGGGTGATGATGGGGACCAGAACCGGTGACCTGGACCCGGCCATTTTCGGATATTTAATGGACAACACTGGTATGACCCAGAACCAACTGGACGAGGTGCTTAATAAAAAAAGCGGCCTCAAGGGCATCTGCGGACTCAATGACCTGCGGGATATCCATGACCGAGCCGACAAAGGAGATAAGCTTGCCGCCCTGGCCGTTGAAATGTTTGCCTACCAGATCAAAAAATACATCGGGGCCTATGCCGCTGTACTCGGCCATGTGGACGGACTGGTATTCACCGCAGGGGTTGGAGAAAATGACGATATTGTCCGGGCAAAAGCCCTGGCAGACCTGTCCATTTTCGGCATTGAAATAGATCCTGAAAAAAACAAGGCAAGATCCCCTGAACCCCGCACGATCCATGGACCCAACAGCCGGATTCAGGTATGGGTGGTGCCCACCAATGAGGAACTCCAGATTGCAACGGAAACCTGCCAGGTGCTGGAAGGTGCAGATTAGACCATGAAATTCCATAAACACCCGGTTGATTGCCGGATGGAACCAAACGTTAACAGCAAAAAACCCGATGCGCTGTTTGACTCAAAAACCGACTCCCGGTTTCAGTGACCAGAATCACACTTTCAACCCCGGCGGCAAACCGGTCCTTGAAAATAAACTTTGGCTCCACGGCAAACACCATGCCCGGCGCAAGCCGCGTGGATCGCCCCTTGCCAAGAATCGGATTTTCAACCAATTCCAGGCCGATCCCGTGACCCACAAACCGGGATTTTAAATGGGGAAGCCCCAGATATTCCGTTTCATAGCCCAGGGTTTGGGCTGCGCTTACACTGGCATCAAAAACATCTGTGATCACGGCACCGGGGATCATGGCCTTCTGGATAAGATTCAGTATCTCCATGGCAGCCAAACTGGCGGCCATGGCACAAGGTTCCATTTTTCCCAGGACAAACATCCTTGATTCATCCATGTGGTACCCCCTGACCATGGTGCCAAGATCGATGAGAACAGGTTCATTTTCACAGATGAGTTTGGGCCCTGCCCCAAAGGGGTAAGCGGTGCAACTGCCGGTACCGCAGACCGGTGAGTCCAGCCCCCCGGCAAGCCCCCCGGATTTCCCGCTCATCAGGTGAAAAGAAAATCCTTCCGACCGATAATGGCGCATCTGAAGTTTACCTGTATGACCGCAGCTCCTTGCAAAGGCCTCAACCTGACCGCAAAATTCCATTTCGGAAATCCCCGGAGCCAGGGTGTGGGCCATAAAATCAAATGTCTTTTTGGAAACCTGTGCCACAGCTTCCATCTGTTGAATTTCGTACATTGATTTGATCTGGCGACAGGCTTCCACCAAGGGGGTAGCATCCACAAAACGGGTTCCCTTAAACAGACCCTTATAAAATTGATACTCCCGGACCGGTACCACATCAAAGGCCAGCCCCAGGGTTGACGGCAGTTTTTGGCGGGCATCCATTATCTTAAGGGGAATCTCTTTGACGGACTGTATGGGCAAAATATCTTTTATCGAACTTTCCAGGTTTGCCCTGGGCAGGTAACGCTTTACAAAAAGCAAGGGGTCCCGGTCCAGACAGACATACAGATAACAGTCCTGGGCAGTCCCTGAAAAATAATAGATATCCGGCTTGTGGGTCAACAGGATCGCCTGAACCCCCGCCCCTTCCATATGGGTTTTCAGGGTATGGATCCGGGCAAGGATTTCGGATTCAGGGGTGATGTCCAGAAGTTGATCAGGATTCATGGGAAATAGGCCCTTTAAAAGCGTGAAGATGGATATGGTATTTTTTGATCCGGGAACAAAGGGTGGTGGGGGCACACCCCAGGAGGGCGGCAGCCCCCCCCGGCCCGTATATTTTCCCCCGGGTTTGGCCCAGTACATTGATGATATTTGTTTTGATAAGCCCGTCCATTTCCCTGTCCGTGTACATCAGCCTGGATTGTTTATCAAAATTATCTTGGCCAGGAGATATAACGGGATCCGTTTTGTCCGGAAAGACAAATTCAAGGGCAGAACCGCTGGAGGTGATAATGGACCGCTCAATCACATTCCGCAACTCCCGGATATTACCCGGCCAGCCATAGGCTTCCAGGCGCTTTAAATCCGCCGGCCGGATGGTTAGGGATTTTCGGTTCATCTGGGCTGCCACCTGGTCTGTAAAATGCCTGGCCAACAGCGGGATATCCTCTTTTCTGCCCCTCAGAGGGGCCATTTCAATGGGAAAAACATTGAGACGATAGTACAGGTCCCGGCGAAACCTTCCCCTGGCCACCTCT
>JAHIVS010000156.1 GCA_018816605.1 Pseudomonadota bacterium | reverse complement strand
CGTTTCATCGTAATCAAACAGGGGAAATTGTGTCACCCAGGTAAATTCAAACACATCGTCACGGATCAATCCAAGGCGGCGTCCCAATTCATTTCTCAGCTGGCCCAGGGCCTCATTGGTGATCTTGGGCTGGTCTGCCACAAAAAAGACAATATCTCCGGGTTCAAGATCCAGGCGTTTGCCCAGGGCCTTTTGTTCATCATCGGTAAAGAATTTGGCAATGGGGGACTGCCACTGGTCTTCCTTGATCTTGATCCAGGCAAGCCCCTTGGCCCTGTATACCGAAACAAACTCGGTGAGTTCATCAATCTGTTTTCGGCTAAAGTTTGCACATCCCTTGGCATTAATGGCCTTAACAAGGCCTCCGTTCCTTGTCACATCGGCAAACACTTTAAAACCGGCATCCTTTACAATGTCCGAAACATTGCACAGTTCAAGGCCGAATCTTAAGTCCGGCCGGTCGATACCGAACCGGTCGATGGCCTCGTCATAGGTGATTTGGGGAAATGCGGGGGCAAGATCCATGTTCAGAACCTGTTTAAAAATTTTCCGGATCAGGCCTTCGGCAATTTCCATGATCTGATTTTCGTCGACAAAGGACAGCTCCATGTCAATCTGGGTGAATTCCGGCTGTCGGTCCGCCCGCAGGTCTTCATCCCGGAAGCATTTTACAATCTGGTAGTATCGGTCAAATCCTGCAATCATCAGCAATTGTTTGAAAAGCTGCGGGGACTGGGGCAGGGCATAAAACTCTCCCTGGTTGACCCGGG
The DNA here is from genome assembly GCA_018816605.1 of Pseudomonadota bacterium. Next base: position 7,961 of record JAHIVS010000156.1, on the reverse strand, counting down.
AGGGAACCAGGTAATCCCTGGCGCCTTCGGGGGTGCTTTTGGTCAGAAAGGGGGTTTCAATATCAATAAACCCCTTGCTGTCCAGATAGGTTCTGATGGCCATGGTGGCCTTGTGCCGGTCCAGGATATTTTTTTTAAGTTGGGGTCGCCTCAGGTCCAGATACCGGTATTGGAGGCGGATGCTTTCAGAGGCTTCCACCCGGTCCTCGATCTGGAAGGCAGGGGTTTTGGCCCGGGAAAAAATCTTCAGTTCCTCCACAAGAATTTCAATGGCACCGGTTTCCATGTGGGGATTGCGCATATCTCCCGGCCGGGCGGATACCTTTCCCCTGATTCCAAGGACATATTCGCTTCTGATTTCCTGGGCTTTTCCATGGACGCTTTCGGAAATCGCCGGGTTGAATACGATCTGGGTAATGCCGTCCTTGTCCCGCAAATCAATAAAAATTACCCCGCCATGGTCCCTGCGGTGCTGTACCCATCCCATTAGCACCACTTCCCGGTCTATGTGGGTGTCCCTCAGTTGGGAACAGGTATGTGTCCTTTTCATATTTCCAAGTAGATCTGTCACGGTTTTGTCCTTAATCCTAAGTATTTTTATAAAAGTGTCATTTTTTTAAAAGCGTCATCAGGTCGGGTACCAGGTTTTCAATGTCGATCAAGCTCTGGCCTTTGGTATCCATATTTCTCAGTATCAGCCGGTTTTCCTTCAATTCATTCTCCCCTGCAATGAGCACATGGGAAGCATTTAGTTTGTCTGCACGTTTCATAAGGCTTTTCATGCTTTTTCCCCGGAAATCCATTCCGGTTCGAATGCCCTTCAGATTCAGGTCGCAGGACCAGTGATAGGCCTTTGCCATGGCCGCATCCCCCAGGGCGACAATGAACAGGTCCAGGGGGGGCTCTTTCGAATCCGCCTCCAGCTGTTCCATGACTTCCACCAGGCGGTCAAACCCGATGGCAAAGCCGATGGCAGGTGTAGCTGGACCTCCCAGTTCTTGAACCAGCCCGTCGTACCGGCCGCCGCCGGCCACGGCACTCTGGGCACCCAGGGTGGTGGTCTGAATTTCCCAGGCAGTTCGGGTATAATAGTCAAGCCCCCGGACAAGGGATTTGTCCACCGTAAACGCAACCCCCTGGTTTTCCAGGGTGGTCCGGACAATGGTAAAGTGATCATCACAGGCCCGGCAGAGGTGGTCAATGGTCCCAGGTGCCCCCTCTAAAGCTTTCTGGCAGGATTCCACTTTGCAGTCAAGAATCCGTAAAGGATTTTTTTGAATTCGGCGGGTGCAGTTTTCACACAGGGCCTGTTTTCGTTTGCCGAGAAAATCCAGCAATGCCCTTTGAAAGGCGGGGCGGCATTGGGGACAACCAAGACTGTTGATATGTGCGGTAAGATCTGTGAGTCCCAGGCGCTTGAATAAGGCATTGAGCAAAAAAATCAGTTCACTGTCAATATAGGCGGATTCGATGCCGAACACCTCGGCATCGATCTGGTAGAATTGCCGATACCTTCCTTTCTGGGGCCTTTCCCGCCGAAACATGGGGCCTGTCATATAAAATTTTCTCACCGGATCCGTGGCATACATTTTATGCTGGATATAGGATCTGCAAATGGACGCAGTTGCTTCGGGTCTCAGGGTCACCAGATCCCCTTTTCTGTCGGAAAAGGTGTACATTTCCTTTTCGACAATGTCGGTGGTTTCTCCGATACTCCTGGCAAACAGGTCTGTTTTTTCCAGGACGGGTATTCTGATTTCCTTGAATCCAAAGGATTCAAACAGGGAAAACGCCTCTTGTTCAACCCTCTGCCACAGGGATATATGTTCCGGCAGTATATCTCTAAAGCCTCTTATGGTCTGCATTGTCTTAATCTTTACTCTCTAAATTATTACCTAAAATGAATACAAACGATATATATAGATTAAAATCAGAGTGTTAGTCAATACGTAATGCCAAGATATGTCAGAATAGTCAAAATTGCTCCGGTCAAAAGAATAAGAATTTGAGAAAATTAAGTGCATAAAAAATATTTTTTTGGTATTCTGTCCCGGGGTAAGTGCATAAATCTATTTTTATGGATGGTATCCATGGTGAATAAACCCACTTATGAGCAGCTGGAGCAATATGTAAAGCGGTTGGAACAAACCGTTTTTAAAAAAATTCGGGCAGAAGTGGTGAACAAAACCCTGTTTCATATTGCCAGTTCCCTGAATACCAGTGAAACCTTGCAGGAGCTCTACCGCTCCATTCACAAGCACTTGTTCTCTCTCCTGGACATGACCAATTTCTATATTGCCATTTATTACAAGAAAAAAAATGCCATCCGTTATGTTTATCAGGTGGATGAAAAAGATGAGTCTGGTCCCAGATGGATACACCGGTTTACCGAGAACAGATCCCTGACAGGAGATGTTATTCTGGGGAAAAAACCCCTTCTGCTGGATGAAAAGACCCTAAAAAGATTGTCAGCACAGGGCAGGGTAATGGGAAGTGTTCCCAAGGTCTGGCTAGGGGTTCCACTGATTATTCAGGGAGAGGTGATGGGGGTGATGGCGGTTCAGAGTTATACCAACCCCGATCAATTTAGTCAGTCAGATGTGGAACTTTTAAGCTTTGTTTCCGAACAGATTGCCCTTTCAATAGAAAGAAAACGATCGGAAAATGAATTAAAACAGGCCCGGAAAAAGCTGGTTCAGTCTGAAAAACTGGAAGCCATCGGAACCCTGGCCAGCGGTATTGCCCATGATTTTAACAACACCCTGTCCGTTACTCTGGGAAATATCAACCTGGCCCAGATGATGGCCGCACCGGATCAGATAGCGGAATATCTTGCCGATGCCGAAGCTTCGGTTCTCCAGGCAAAGGATCTGGCCTCCAAGTTTATCGTTTTTTCCAAGGGCGGCATTCGCATTAAAGCCCATATTGATACCGAAGGATTTTTAAAGGAAAGCCTGGCCTCTTTTGCTGAATCGGAAGGCATTGAATGCCGGCTGACCGTCAACGATCTTCCGCCGGTTATGGAAGCCGACCAGTCCCAGCTGAAAGAGGCTTTGAAAAATATTGTTGTCAATGCCGCCGAAGCCATGGATATGGGAAAACCCGTGGTGGTTTCAGCCGGTGTTTGCCCGGAAAAGCCGGGAATGGTTTTTATCTGTGTCCAGGATCAGGGCAGGGGAATTGAACGGCAGAATATCGAAAAGGTTTTTGAACCCTATTATTCGACCAAACCCATGGGAAAAAACAAAGGAACCGGCCTTGGCATGTCCATTGCCTGGTCCATTGTCAAAAATCACCAGGGAACCATCCGGATTGACTCGGTCCCTGGGAAAGGAACCCGGGTGGACATCATATTGCCGGTATTCCAGAAAGAGCACTTTCAGGAGAAAACCAGATCGGTTCCATTGCCTGAAAAGGAGGCCATCAGGCCTGCTGGCAAACACAGGCCCGTGGTCTTGTTCATGGACGACGACCCCCTGATCCGGCAGATAACCGAAAAAATACTCCTAAGTCTTGGGTATACGCCGGTCCTTGCCCGGAATGGAGAAGAGGCAGTGGAAAAATACACCGCATTGATTTTGTCCGGAAAGACCGTTGCCGTGGTCATTTTGGACCTGGAGGTCAAACAGGGCATGGGCGGTATCGAGACCTTGGGGAAGCTAGTGGCCTTGAATCCTGATATCAGGGCCATTGTCGCTTCCGGATATTCCAAGGATCCGGCCATTGAAAATTGCAAACAATTCGGCTTTGCCGATTCCCTGGCAAAGCCGATTTCCATACAAAATTTAAAACAGGCCCTGGAAAAACTCCAATAAGCTTTCTATAAAAAAAGCGCCTATTTGCGGATCTTTACAGAGTTGGCATGGGCATCCAGCCCTTCGGTCATGGCCAGCCGGATCACGTCGTCGGCCTCTTTCTGAAAAGCAGGTTTTGAATAATGGATCAGGCTGGTTTTTTTGGTAAAATGTTCCACGCTCAGTGCAGAAGAAAACCGGGCTGTTCCAGCCGTGGGCAACACATGGTTGGGCCCTGCGATATAGTCTCCCATGGGTTCCGGGGTGTAGGCGCCGATAAAGAGGGCACCGGCATTGCGGATTCTGTCAATATAGTCAAAGGGGTCTTTAACAACCAGTTCCAGATGCTCCGGGGCCAGTCGGTTGGATAGCGTGATGCCGGTTTCAATGTCCGGTACCAGCATGATGGCCCCGAAATTTTCAATGGAAACCCTGGCAATATCCTGTCGGGACAGATTTTTCAATTGTCGCTCAAGGGCCAGAAGGGTTTTCCGGGCCAGGTCTTCAGAGTCGGTGACAAGGATGGAAGAGGCCATGACATCGTGCTCTGCCTGGGAGAGCAGGTCTGCTGCTATGAATTCCGGGTTGGCCGTATGATCCGCAATGATCAGAATTTCGCTGGGGCCCGCAATCATGTCAATTCCAACGGTTCCCGAGACAATTTTCTTGGCCAGGGTCACATAAATATTTCCCGGTCCCACAATCACGTCCACCCGGGGGACCTGGGCTGTCCCATAGGCCAGGGCGGCAATGGCCCAGGCACTGCCGGCCTTGAATACAGAGGATATGCCTACCCGCTGGGCAGCCGCCAATATGTGGGGGTTGATCCGGCCGTTTTCCATGGGCGGGGTCATGAGGGTTATGGATTCCACCCCGGCCACTTTGGCCGGAATGCCGCCCATGAGGACAGAGGAGACCAGGGGGGTTTTTCCGCCTTTTGCACCGGGAGCGTATACACCGGCCGCTTCCACGGGCTTGACCATCTGACCCACCAACACGCCTTTTCGCGGGGTATCGATCCAGGAATTTTGTTTTTGCTTTAAATGGAACTCTGTGAGTTGGGCAACGGACCGGTCCAGGCTTTTTAAAAAAGCCGGATCAATGGATGCCATGGCCCCATCAAATTCTTCTTGGGTGACTTTCAATGATGATACCGTTACGGCCTTTGAATCAAATTTGTTGGTATAATCCACCAGGGCCGCATCCCCCCTTTCCCTTACATCATCGATGTAGGTCTGAACATTGGCGTAATCAGCCGGGGAAAAGCCGAGGCCCCTTTCAAGGGTTTGTTTAACCCTTATTTCTGCTGGTTCCGAAGGGTATTGAAATATTTTCATGGTATGTCTTCTTTTTTGTGTAGTGTGTTATCGTAAAATCATGATTCAGTAATGGAATAACCATGGTGGATCAAAAATAGCGACAAACTGTTTTTATATCAGAAGAAGCCCGGGAAGGACAATTAGAATCTGGAAATGAATTAAAAAAAATTTGAAGTCCGATCTTGAACTTTATCCCAACGGCGTGACCCAGAAAGATCTGCGGCACGGGCAAAGAGGAGGTGATTCCGGGTGATGGGAAACGCAAAGGGACAAAAGGGGCAGAAAAAAGATTCTGCCCCTTTGGGTCACCATCAGACGCGAGATCCGGCTTGATTAGAAATCAAGTGTTTTCTGCAGGTCTTCACTGGTAAAATCCCAGGTGGTTTTGTGGGGTAAAAATTCTTCTGAGAAAAATTCAGGCATCTGGTCGTTCGCCGCCGTAAACCCAGCCCGCTTGTTAAACTCGATTTCGTTCCTGAGGATGGATTTACCCAGCTCCATAATATCATCCGGGGTCAGCGCAAGTCCGTATTGTGCGTTGAGCATTTGGGCGATCGTGGGAAGACCGTCTTCATTGTCCAGGACGGCAAAGGCCACAAACAGACAAAGTCCTGCAGCGTCGATGGCTGCCGTTGCAATCTGGAGTCCCTGGGAAAGTGCCACGTTGCCCTCTTTTTTAAGGGGATCAATGCTTCCTCCCACGCTCAGGATATTGGCGGTAACCCCGTATCCGGCCGTGTGGTCTGCGCCCATGGGGGTTGTGGCATAGGTAACCCCCTGGCCCTTGCACGAACGGGGATCATAGGCAGGGAATGCCTGGTTTTTTACCACGGGAACCCGGGAGACACCCAGGGCATCACCGGTAAACAGGGCCCCGTTGCCGATTATTTTACCTTCAGGGGCATATTCGCCAACTTTGGAGAGAAGGGCAATGGCAGCCTTTCCGTCGCCCCAGGGGATCATGCCGCCTTCCATGGCAATGCCGATGGCCACCCCTGTTTCGATGGTGTCCAGGCCGAAATCATCACAAAGTCTGTCCAGCATTGCAATCTGATCCAGTTCCTTTATGGTGGTATGGGCCCCGAATGCCCAGATGGTTTCATATTCAAAACCCGATGTCAGGTATTTGCCTTCCTTGTCATGGTAGACATTGGAGCATTTGATGACACAACCGGGATGACAGGCTTCAGTGGTAATACCCCCTCTTTTTTCGATATTTTCCGCCATGGTTTCGCCGCTGATACTCTGTACATCTTCAAACCGGCCGGTCCGAAAATTTTTAGTGGGCAGGGCGCCGGCTTCGTTTATGACATTTACCAGGACTGCCGTTCCCAGTGCGGGCAGGCCCTGGCCTGTTACCGGATGGTTGCGTAGCATTTCCACCCAGCGTTTGTTGGCAGCTTTAAAGGCTTCGGGATCTTTGATTTCTATCCGGGGAGCCCCTTTGTCGTCCACGACAATGGCTTTGATCTTTTTGGATCCCATGACAGCCCCCAGACCCCCTCTGCCGTGGGCACGTCCGGGCCTGCCGTTCATGTCGGCCTGCTGGATGGAAGCCCCTTTAAGGCATTGCTCTCCAGCCTGGCCAATGCTCAAGATCCCTATACTTTTGCCATATTTGGCCCAGAGTTTTTCCATGACTGTATAGTTGCCGGCCTTGACAAGATCGCCTGCCGGAAGAATTTCCACTCCGTCCTTGTTGATCACGATCATGCTGTAATCGTCTGCATCTGGTTTGTCCTCAAGGACCAGCCCTGTGATGCCCAGCCTGGCAAGTTTCTGGGAAACAAGACCGCCGGCATTGCTCTCTTTGATGCCGCCGGTAAGCGGCGACTTTGCCCCTGCGGACAGACGGCCGGAATCGGCTGCCGGAGATCCGGACATGATGCCGGGTGCAAAGATCAGCTTGTTGTTTTTCCCCAAAGGATGGCAGGTGGCCGGTACTTCGTCCAGAATCATTTTAGACGTCAGCGCTCTGCCGCCAAGACCTGAATACTCTTTGGGAGTCTCTTCAAATGTAAATGTTTTTTTTCTGGTGTTGATCCTAAGTAATTTTCCCATTGTTCCTCCTTGGCATTGAAGGGTTAATAAAGTTGCTGCTTTATGGTGTTGAAGTCTTTTTCTTTCGGCGGTGCCTTCTGGACCAGTTTGAATTCAAACCTGGCGATTGTCTCAACAAGACCCTTGTTGTTGAGGCATGGCATTTTTTATGCCATGGGCACTTCATCCCGTCCGGTAGAACTAAGAATGGTATGACTTTTTTGTAAAATACCCTGTAAAACCTTGAATGTAAATAGTTTCTTGCTGTATTCCGGCCCATGGTTCTGCTGGTGCCACGGCGGCTGAAGTCCTTTGGGGATTAGAGACGTCCGGATTCGGATACGTCTGACAACCCTTCAAGATCAAGGATCACAATATCCTTTGTCCGGACCTCGATCAATGCGGCATCGGCCATCTTTTTAAAAATTCTGGAAATGGTTTCAGGGGTGGTGCCGATGAGGTTTGCGAGCTGGGCCTTGGAAATGGGAAGGGTCACCATTTTTTCCCTGCTCTGAGCTGGTTTTTGTTCGGATAGTTGTTCTTGGGACAAAGTTAAGATATAGGCTGCCAGTCTGGCCGGGACTTCTTTCAGGCTCAGGTTTTCAATCTGTATGGTAAAGGCACGCAGCCGTTTGGAAAGGTCTGCCAGCATGTTCATGGAAAGGGCCGGTGTTGTGGTGATCAGGTCGATAAATTTGTCCCGGGGCAGAAAAAGGATGCTGGAATCTTCAATGGCCATGGCAGAGGCTGGAAAACTTTTCCCTTCAAACACGGGCACTTCACCAAAGGTATGGCCGGGCCCGTAAAT
>JAHIVS010000155.1 GCA_018816605.1 Pseudomonadota bacterium | reverse complement strand
TCCTTTGCAATGACCTTGAGCACAAAATCATTGGCGCCGGCAATCTGATAACATTCCACCACCTCATCAATCTTAAGAAACTGCTCTTTGATACTGGCCACCGAGGTCAGATTGCTCAAACTCAAAGAGATCGTAACAATGGCCATGATGGAAAATCCAATTTTTTCCGGGTCCACAACCGCCGTAAAATGGGAGATAACCCCTGCAAGCTCCAGTCGCTTCACCCTTTCCAGCGTGGCCGGAGCAGATATCCCGACTATTTTGGATAATTTTGAATTGGTTGTTTTTCCATTCGCCTGCAAGGTGTTTAAAATTTTTTTATCGATTCTATCCAGAACCATTTATCCCTCTTTTCAATTATTGTATTATAATGACAGCAAAACTTCTATGAGAGTAAATGGTTATATTTTTCTTCAATCAATGGCAACAATTCTTTTAGGGTGATATCAATTTTATCCACCAGCGAATCAATTTCAGAAGCGGTCATCACCGTTGACAATATGAAAAGTCCCCGGGGGATATTAAACACGTCTTTGTTCAGCAGCGACAGATGCATCAGGCTATGGAGCTGTTCCACAGATTCCAGCACCTGAGCCGCGCTTGTGATGGGTTGATCCACAAAATGCAGATTCAAAAGAGAGCCGATCTGATTGGCCTGAAGTTTCAATCCATTGTTCTTAAAACTTTTCAAAAGCCCGGCCTGGAATCGGTCTCCCAAACCATTTATGGCGGCAACTGCCGTTTTATCGAACTTGGAAAGTGCAGCAAACCCCGCCTGCATAACGGTTTCATATCCATTGAAGGTCCCCGAGTGATATAAAGGGGTAGCTGTCTGCTCATGGCAATAGATATTCATGTATTCGGCCTTCCCGCCGAAAACCCCAATGGGAAGTCCTCCCCCCACCACCTTTCCAACAGTGGTAAGATCCGGCATGACACCAAATAATTCCTGGCAGCCGCCGGTGTCCACCCGATAGGAAAAAATCTCGTCAAATATCAGCAACACCTTGTGGTCGGTGGTGACCTTTCTTGCCCTCTCAAGAAACCCGGGTTCCGGCAGCACCACCCCCCCTGCCCCCAAAAAAGGTTCCATGATGACCGCCGCCAGGGTACCGGCATTATCCCGGACCACTCGTTCAAGTGCATCCCCGTCATTAAAGGGCACTTCCAGCATGTCCTGGGTCATGCCCGAAGGGATGCCGGCCGTGATCACATTTTTTTTGGTGGAGGCGGCCACACTGTCATGGGTGCCATGGAAGCCTCCGGTCATTTTCAAAATCTTGTCCCGGCCCGTAAATGCCCTGGCAGTTCTCATGGCAAACATCGTCGCCTCTGTTCCCGAATTGACAAACCTCACCCTTTCAAAGCCAGGAACCCTCTCACAGAGCAGCTTTGCCAAAGCATACTGGCCGTCGGTGGGAGTGGAGTACTGGGACCCTCTTTCAATTCCTTCCCGAACCGCCTTTACCACGTCCGGATCTCCATGCCCATGGACAAGGGCCCCATAGGCATTGGTGACATCCAAAAGCTTATGGCCTTCATGGGTAAAGACATAGGCCCCTTTTCCATGGGAAATATGAAGGGGATAGGGTTTGAAATAACTTAAACTTCTGGTGGCCCCCCCGGGAATATAATTGATGAGACGCTCGTGCCGCGCCCGGGACATGGGAAATTTTTCCCGATAGGCATCAACGATCTTCTTTTCAATCTGATCTGATATCTGGCTTGATGTTTGACGTACCCCTTGAGTAAACCCCATGGTGATCCCCCTATTATTCCCTGGTATGAACGATCAACAATTCTCCAACCGCCGCCTCAACCCGTTTCACAAATTCTCCGGATTCGATCCTGGCCTTGAGCGCTTCCATATGATCAATATAAACCATGTCATAATCCAGGTAGGGAAGGGTTTCACGAACTGCTGCATGCATGATCTTTCCGGCCGTGCTCAATTTTTCAATTCCCCGTAAATCTGCTGCCTGGGCGGCACACAACAGTTCGAAAGAGAGGATATGGTTGGTATTCTCCACAATCTTCCTGGCTTTTCTGGCAGCGATGAGG
>JAHIVS010000154.1 GCA_018816605.1 Pseudomonadota bacterium | reverse complement strand
CCAGAACCTTGTCAAACTGGGCATTGCCATCGGATCCAATTCCAGGGGCGCTGTCATGTCCCACACCCGAAAGGCCCTGGAAACCGGTGCCACCAAAGAAGAGATCGGTCATGCGGTGCTCCTTGCCCTGTCCACCACCGGGTTCCCCAATATGATTGCGGCCATGCACTGGGTGGATGAAGTTCTGGAAAAAGGCGGGAAGTAGGCCCGGACCCTCTGCATTTAAAATTGCCTGCGAAAACTGCAGGGTTGTACTAGGGGATCAAAAAGAGGTCCAACAACCCTTTAACCCATCTAACATACCCTGTAAAAGCAATTTATTTCATTTGGCGGCAATGGGTCTCCCGGGTAAAGAAAAGAAGCAGAACAGACAGGCAAACCCATGCCATCATGGGGATGAAGCCTGCCTCATAGGCAGAAAGAGAATAAACCCGGACTCCCCCAAGCATCTGGCCGGTCCAACCGCTGTCCAGAATCAGACCCACCAGGGGCTGGAGCAGCATGGGCCCCATCATCACCCCCATATTGGTCAGGCCGGACACGGTTCCGGACAGGTTGGGGGGAACCGATTCCCTGGCAAAGGAAAAACTTACGATCATACAGCCTGAAAAAAAACCCGTTACAAAAAGCACCATGGCAAGGGGTAAAAAAGAAAGGCTCTCCTGAAAAAGAATCAAGGCCCACCCCAGGGAGACCACCATACTTCCGACAATATACAAAGGCTTTCGTTTCCCCAGACGATCGGACAACCATCCGAAAAAAGGGGACCCAAGGGCCCAGGCCACCAGCAAAACAGAGGAAAGGGCAGCGGCCCTGGAAGGGCTCAACTGGTGATGGGAGATTAAATAGGGCACTCCCCAAAGCCCTGCAAAGGTAAGGATACACCCCACGATTCCGCCGGGAATAATAAACAGCAGCCAGGTATTCCGGTATTCAAAAACCTTCAAAAGTCCCTGGCAAATACCGCCAAAGGACAGGGGAACCGGGTTGGATATCCTTTCCGTGAAGCCCGGATACCCCTTTTCCTGGGGCCAATCCCTGACCACAAGCCAGATCACCCCTCCCAGGCCAAGGGTCATCACACCGGTGATGCCGATGACTTTACGCCAATGGAAGGTGTCCATGAGAAATCTTAAGGGAGGACCTGCGGTCACCGCACCGATGAGACCCAGGGACAGGGCATTGCCCGCGACAAAGGCATAAAAGCGTTTGGGAAACCAGGAAGAGGAAAGTTTGAGGACCCCCACAAAGGCCACGGCCACGGACCCGCCAATGAGTAACCGGCCCAGCCCCGCCCAGAAAAATCCCGGGGAAAGGGCAAACAAAAGGGTTCCAAAGCCTGCCACAAGAGATCCGGCGGTGAGCAGTTTTCTGGGTCCCAGGGTGTCTGCCAGAATCCCTGTGGGAATCTGCATGGCCACATAGGCATAAAAGTAAAGACCGGACAAATGTCCCAAACCAGAAGCCGAGATATGAAAATCCTGCATCAACTCCCGGGTCATGACCCCCGGCGCCACCCGCTGGAAAAACCCGACCAGATAAAAAAGGGCCCCCAGGCCCCAGATAAACCAGGCCACTCCCATGGGGGGCCCGGTCAATTGATTTTTTTTCATTATATGCATCCTTTAATGGAGAATCTCTTTCTCATGGCATTGATCTCACATGGCATCTATCTCACATGGTCACCATTGAATCAAGCCATAATACCCAAGAAACACCAAAGGCCAACCCCAAAGAGCAAAGAACCCCAATCCCTCCCAGATTTTCCTTGACACACCCCGGCAGAGCCGTGTATTTTTATTAAGACTTCAGGGTGTTTTCAGGCAATGCCCTCAATAAATTCTGACATCATTCTTATGTTAAAAAAACACAGGGGATCCCATGTGGAAGAACTCTGGAGACCGCCCGCCCGACAAGGCAAATATTCTTATTGTAGATGATGATTCTGCCATCTTAAACCTGTTTGAAAGGGCGATGAAGGTTGCCGGTCACAATTGTACCGTGGCCCATGACGGGAAATCAGCCCTTGCCATGCTCACCCAGGAATCCTTCGACGTGGTCATTACCGATATCAATATGCCGGAAATGAACGGGATCGAACTTGCCACACAGATTCTCACTCATTTTTCCGCAGATGTCATTGTGATGACGGGTCAGGCCAAGGGCTATCAATACGATGAAATCATCAATATCGGGGCCAGCGATTTTGTTGAAAAACCCTTTTCAATCCAGGAAATCATATTGAGAATCCGACGGGTCTTGAGGGAGCGCCATCT
>JAHIVS010000733.1 GCA_018816605.1 Pseudomonadota bacterium | reverse complement strand
GGACTTCTTCTCAAACTCGCGCGCGAGAGGAAGTCGCAGTAAAAGATATTTCGTAATTCAAGGTAAATAAGAAAGAAAGGAGGTGGTCTCAGTGTCGCTCAAAATTCCCAAAAAAGATTTTAAGGGTTTGGAAAAATCCAAACTGGATTCAAAGATTATTACTCTCATTAAATATGCGCGAATTGAAGCGCGAAAAATCAAAAACAAACTTGAACCCAATCAAATTAATTCTTGGTTGGATCTGATTGAATTTTTGGAAAAATACGCGGAGGAGGTACGGGAAAAAGCGCGTATTCTCAAAAAGAGGATAGAGAAAGGGGGTATTTAAAATGAAACTCGTTCTTCAATTGCCACAGGCGCCGATATTTTTCGGCGCCGTTTTTTTTTTGGAAAGGGACGGATTTTGGTCTGGATCGCGTCGCTAAATGCTCGCGAAGACGAATTTTGGCGAAGCCAAAATTCGTCTTTAAAAATTAAAAATTTGAATTTATTTAAAAATTAAAAAATTAAAAATTGCTTTGGTCTGGATCGCTTCGCTCAACGCTCGCAGAGACGGAAGCGGAGGTCTGGATCGCGTCGTCGCTCCACTTCGTTCCGCTCCTCGCGAAGACGATTGGCGAAGCCAATCGTCTCTGCGAGGAGCGACCTTGAGGAGCGACGAAGCAGTCCAGACCCCCCCCGTTGCGAGAAAATTATGCGAACAAATTTTCCACAATTTTTTTTATTTCCGCACCGTCGGCGTCCGCTCCAGAAGTTTTGATTTCTTTCATTACGGCGCCGATTAAAATTCCCATTTTTGATTTGTCCGTAAGCCCTAACGCCATTTTTTGCGCGCGGGCGATTTTTTCAATTTCCGGCGCGCTCAACATTTCCGGCAAATATTGTTCTAAAATTTCAAGTTCCGCTTTTTCCGCGTTCACCAAATCCGCCCGCCCGCCTTTTCCAAATTGTTCGATGGAGTCTTTTCTTTGTTTAACCGCTTTTTTAATGACACTCAAAGCGTCTGTGTCAGAAATTTCCTCCTGTGGTTTCTTTTTTTGAGCGATTAAATTATTGACAAATTCCGCCAATAACCCACGCAATACCATAGTTTTGATAGCGTTTTTACTCAACATCGCTTCTTTTAATTCTGTTTTTATTTTTACTTGCAACATAATTGTGTAAATTCCAAATTCAAAATCACAAAAAACAAACAAATTCCAAATTCAAATGTTCAAAATCTCAAATGGAAAATTTGCGAAGCAAATTTTCTTGTTTGGAATTTTAGGCATTGTAATTTGTTTGTTTTTTGTGATTTTGAATTTGTAATTTATTAATTAATAGTTTATATTTCTAAAAATATACTATATAATATAATTATATGATAGCAGATAAAAATCAACTTTGGTATAGCTTGGACATAGCGGATTTGGAAAAAAAGCTTGAAACGAATTTCACGACAGGTTTGACGGCTGTGCGTGTTTTGGAAATACAACAGCGGGACGGAAAAAACATTTTTAAAAGAGGCGCGAGAATTTCGTTTTGGCAACGGCTGTTTTCTCATTTGAAAAATCCATTAATTTTTATTTTACTTATTGCTGGAGAAGTGACTCTGCTTTTACAATATTTTTTAGACACAATTATAATTTTTTCCGTGGTTATCATTAATTTGTCCATCGGTCTTTTTCAGGAAAATAAAGCGGACAAAGCTTTTGAAAAATTAAATGCCGCTCAAAAAACTTACGCCACGGTTCTCCGCGACGGCAAACAAAAAGTTGTTGCGGTGGAGGAATTAACTCGTGGCGACATTGTGCTTTTAACCGCCGGTGTGTCTGTGCCAGCTGACCTTAGAATAATTGAAGAAAACGATTTATTAATAAATGAAGCGGCGCTCACTGGCGAATGGTTGGGAGTGTCAAAAAATAGTCGCTCTAACGCGCAAGCAAATTTAGCGATAGCGGAACAATCCAATATGGCGTGGATGGGAACTTCGGTCTCGGAGGGTTTTGGAAAAGGGGTGGTGGTGGAAATTGGCGCGACGACTCAATTAGGGCAAATTTCTGAACAATTATCAGAATTTGACGAAATCACTCCTTTAAGAAGAAAAATGAATAAATTGGTTCGGTTTTTGTCTATAATGGTTTTTGTCATAATTACGGTTATCTTTTTTTTGGGTGTTTGGCAGGGAGAGGATTATACGGATATGTTTGTGATGGCGGTGGCGGTGGCGGTTTCTGTTATTCCGCAGGGTTTGCCCGTAGCATTTGTTTCTGTTTTGGCGGTGGGGATGAAAGAAATTTTGAAAAAAGGAGGATTGATAAAAAATTTATTGGCATCTGAAACACTGGGAAATGTCTCGGTGATTTTGACGGACAAAACTGGCACGATTACTCAAGCTAAAATGAAATTGGAGCGAATTATCGCCTTAAAAGATAATGCGGATGATGAAAAAGAAGTTTTGCGCGCGGCGGTTATCTGTTCGGACGCGTTTTTGGAAAAGGATGAAAAAATTGGAGAGGGTTTTATTGTTCGCGGACGACCTTTGGAAAAAGCGGTTGTGACGGCCGGTTTGGAACAAGGCATTTTGCAAGGCGCTTTAGAAAAAGACAATCAGAGACTGGATTTAATTCTTTTTGAATCGCAAAATGGTTATGCGACTTCGCTGAATCACGATGGCGCCGATAAACGAAAAGTTTATATCAATGGACGGCCGGAAATTGTTTTAGAGAAATCAAAATTTGTTTTCAAAAATGGCAAAATTGAAACGATGACCGAGGCGGACAGAAAATATTTCCAACGGATTTTGCAAGAACAAACCAATCAGGGGGCGCGTCTAACGGCAGTGGCTTTTAAATCTGTGGATTGGAAAAAAATTCCAAATAACGGCGCTTTAGACGCTGATTTAGTGTTTGGGGGGATGTTGGTTTTTAGCGACCCTATTCGGGAAGATGTTTTTGAAGCGGTTAAAACCGCCAAAGAAATGGGGACGCGGGTAATTATGTTGACGGGCGATAATCCGGGTACCGCGCGCAAAATCGCGGAAGAAGCGGGCATTATCACTCACAGAGAACGAGTTTTGGAAGGGAGCGATATTGATAAGATGGGCGATGTAGAATTGGGGAAGGTTTTGGATAAAGTTAAAGTTTTTGCCAGAATGAGTCCCGCGCAAAAATTGCGAATTTCGAAAATTTTGAAAGATGCCGGCGAAATTACGGCGATGACGGGAGACGGAATCAATGATGCGCCTGCTTTACGCAACGCCAATGTCGGCATCGCGGTGGAAAGCGGGACAGAAGTCGCTAAAGAATCCGCCGATATGATTTTGTTGGGAGACAGTTTTTCCATTATTGTGAGCGCCATTGAAGAAGGACGACGCATTATTGACAATATGAAAAAAATCATCGCTTATCTTTTATCTACGAGTTTTAGCGAAGTGTTTGTCATTATGTTCGCTTTGTTGTTGGGTTTGCCTTTGCCGATTTTGGCGTCTCAAGTTTTGTTTATCAATGTGGTTGGGGAAGGTCTGATGAGTTTCGCTTTTGTTTTTGAACCTTTGGAAAAATATTCCAGACAGAAAAATTATTATTTGGACGATCGCTCAATTTTGACATCGCAACTCAAAAAAATAGTATTGTCTTTTTGCTTGATTGCGGGAATGTTTTTGGCGACACTGTATTTTGTTTTGATAACTTTGGAATTTCCCATAGACAGGATTAGGACGATTATGTTTGTCGCATTTTCTTTTGATTCTTTGTTTTTTGCTTTGGCGATTAAATCGTTCCGCAAATCAATTTGGCAAACAGACCTTGCTTCAAATAAGTTTTTGGTTTTCGCGTGGGTGTCCAGTTCGGCGGTGGTTTTGGCAGCGCTCTTTATTCCGTTTATGCGAACACTTTT
>JAHIVS010000153.1 GCA_018816605.1 Pseudomonadota bacterium | reverse complement strand
CCTCAATCTTTTCCAGCTGGGGGTTCGTAAGTCCTGAAAAAAGCGGTATGGTTTTTAATATAGTAATGGTATACTGCTCCCATATCAGTCTTAAATTGTATCATTTTTGCAAAAAACAGCAAAAAAATATCGTACCTTGATCCAGATCAAGGTTTTACATCCCCATCTATATTAAGTTGGCACCAGGATGTAAAGATTAATTGTTCATCACCAAAACTTAAGGAGAATGCAACATGTTTTGTTTTCAATGCCAGGAAGCAGCCAAAAATGAAGGGTGCACCATCAAGGGAATGTGCGGAAAAGAAAATTCCACTGCCAATCTCCAGGACCTTTTGATTTTCAACCTCAAGGGAATTGCTGTGATTGCGCAAAAATCCAAGGCAGCCGGTGTTATGGTGCCAAATTCAGCTGCTGCCTTCATGGGGCAGGGGCTGTTTACCACCATTACCAATGCCAATTTTAATGATGAGAATCTGGTTGACTGGATAATCCGGGCCCAGGCCCTTAAAAAACAACTGACCGCTGCCGCCGGCGACAAGATCGGGACCGACCTGCATGAAAGCGCCACCTGGTATTCCAACGATGTGGCCGGCTTTGGGGCAAAGGCTGAAACCGTGGGTGTTTTGGCCACTGAAAATGAAGATGTCAGGTCTTTACGGGAACTTTTGATCCTGGGACTCAAGGGAATGGCGGCCTATGCAGAACATGCCGCCGTTCTGGGTGTTGAAAAACAGGAAATCTGGGATTTCATGTATGAAAGCCTTGCTTCCACCACCCAGGATTTGTCCGTGGATGAAATGGTGGCCATGGTCTTAAAGTGCGGTGGGGTAACCGTTACCACGATGGCGGCGCTGGACGAGGCCAATACCAGGGCTTACGGCCATCCTGAACTCACAGAGGTCAATATCGGCGTGGGGACAAAGCCTGGAATACTTATTTCCGGCCATGACCTAAAAGACATGGAAATCTTACTAAAACAGACCCAGGGTACGGGGGTGGACGTTTACACCCACGGGGAAATGCTTCCGGCCAGCTACTACCCGGCCTTTAAAAAATATGATCATCTAAAGGGCAACTATGGTGGCTCCTGGTGGCACCAGAATGAGGAGTTTGAGTCCTTTAATGGTCCCATCCTCATGACCACCAATTGTGTGGTTCCCATGAAAAAGAACAGCACCTATCTGGAAAAGCTTTACACAACGGGTGTGGCTTCTTACCCGGGAGCCGTCCATATATCCCAGAAGAATGGAACCAAGGATTTTTCAGCCCTTGTGGCCCAGGCCAAAAAATGTGCACCGCCCACAGGGCTTGAAACCGGAAAGATTGTGGGCGGATTTGCCCACAACCAGGTGCTGGCATTGGCCGACAAGGTCGTGGAGGCGGTCAAATCAGGAGCCATCAAACGATTTGTGGTTATGGCCGGATGCGACGGCCGTCAGAAAGGAAGAGATTATTTTACCCGGGTGGCGGAAAAATTGCCCCAGGACGCCGTTATCCTGACGGCCGGATGCGCGAAATACCGCTATAATAAGCTGGCATTAGGCGATATCGGCGGTATCCCCAGGGTATTGGATGCGGGCCAGTGTAACGATTGCTACTCTTTGGCGGTTATTGCCCTGAAGCTTAAGGAAGTTTTCGGTCTTTCCGACATCAATGACCTGCCGATTTCCTTTGATATCGGCTGGTATGAGCAGAAGGCCTGTGCCGTTCTTCTGGCACTGCTTCACTTGGGAATCAAGGGTATCCGCCTGGGGCCATCATTGCCGGCCTTTGTATCACCGGCGGTATTAAATGTACTGGTTGCAAATTTTGATATCAAACCCATAACCGAACCTGATGCAGATGTAGAAGCCATGATGCAGGGCAAGTAAAGCGATAACCGGCAGGCAGGGTTTTTTCTTCCCTTGCCTGCCGAATTCGACGGATTCACAGGGGAAGGAAGGTAGAACATGAAATGTCCAGGACAGGATACGCAATATTGGAATCAGGATTCGATTTTTGAAACAAAATGCCCGGAATGCGGACATCCCATGGAATTTTTCAAAGACGATGCCACCCGGCGCTGTCCCAATTGCAAGAAAAAAATTGTCAACCCAAAGATGGATTTCGGATGTGCCGCCTATTGCAAGTTTGCAGAACAATGCCTTGGGGCATTGCCGGAAGAATTTATCGCCAAACGGGATGATCTTTTAAAGGACCGGGTGGCCGTGGAAATGAAACGGTATTTTGCAACGGATTTTAAACGCATCGGCCATGCCAGCAAGGTTGCAAGGTTTGCCGAAAAGATCGGAAAAAAGGAAAAAGCGAATCTGGCCGTGGTTCTTTGCGCGGCCTATCTCCATGATATCGGCATCAAAAATGCCGAAGAAAAATATAATTCCTCGGCTGCCAAGTACCAGGAATTAGAAGGCCCGCCCGTGGCAAAACAGCTCATG
>JAHIVS010000152.1 GCA_018816605.1 Pseudomonadota bacterium | reverse complement strand
TGCCATTCAGATCCTGAAAGAAAAGCCCGTTGCCCTTATGATCTCAGACATGAAGATGCCAGCCATGAGCGGCATGGATCTTTTTACGGAGATACAAAAGATTTTGCCCCATCTGCCGGTAATTTTTTTAACTGCCTATGGAACCATACCCGATGCGGTGACTGCGCTGAAAAAAGGGGCGGTGGATTATATCTCAAAACCATTTGATGGCAGAGTATTGGTCAGTAAAATCAATGAGATCCTGACCGAAAAACAACCCACTGTTGATGTGTCCAATACCTCCTTGATTGAAGATGATTTTTATTGGGGAAAAAGCCCGGCGATGATGGAGCTTTATCGGGTCACCCAAAAAGTGGCTGCAAGCCAGATGAATGTCCTTATCCTGGGCGAAAGCGGTGTTGGAAAGGAATGTATTGCAAAATACATTCACCATTACAGTTTAAAAAAAGACCATCCCTATATTGTGGTTGATTGCGGCTCAACGCCTGCCGGAATATTGGAGAGTGAACTTTTCGGTCATATGAAAGGCTCTTTTACCCATGCGATTCAGGATAAAACAGGTCTTATTGAAGCCGCACATAAGGGGACCCTTTTTTTAGATGAGATCGGCAATATTTCCCAGGATATGCAGAGCAGATTGTTAAGATTTCTTGAGGATAAACAAATACGCAGGGTGGGGGCCATTAAAGAAATCCATGTGGATTGTAGAGTGCTGTCCGCCACCAATGCCGACCTTACCGCTGACATTGAAAAGGGCAATTTCCGCCAGGATCTTTACTACAGACTAAAGGGTATCACCCTTACGATCCCCCCTCTTCGGGAAAGAAGGGAAGATATCCTGGCACTGGCAAACTTTTTTATAACCAAGTATACCAATGAGCACCATCTTCCCCGGGCAATACTCACCGATGAGACCCTTGATTTATTAAAAAGTTACGCCTGGCCCGGCAATATCAGGGAGTTGAAAAATGCCCTGGAAGCGGGCATTGTCCTGTGTAAAAACAATACCATTACCCCCTTTGACCTTCAATTGGAAGCGGCCAGGAACCAGGCCCCCCAACCACCTGAAAACATCCCGGGTTTTTCAATTGGGGAAAGTGAAAAAGAGACGATCATACGCGCCCTCAAAAAGACCAATGGGGTCCAGAAGAATGCAGCCGAACTTTTAAATATCAGCAGACGCTCGATCCATTACAAAGTCAAAAAATATGATATTAATATTTCTGAATTTAAAAGTTAAAATAAAGAGAACACCCGGGTTAGGATTCTTGCGCCTTTTTAAAACCCGGGGTTAATTTAGATGCTTACAGATAGGACTTTAGATAATTTCCCAGAAGAGGTTTAGATGCAATAGCATTTTCAAGAAAAGTGAACATGTAATCGGGTTTGACCCCCCAGAGTGAATCAATTTTTGTGGAGTCTTTTTCGTCATACTTGATCAGCGTGCTAAGATCGTACCCATTGGCTTTTGCATTGGCCATAAAAAGTTCTTCCTGGGAACTGCTATTATTGTTCATTCCCTGGATCAGGTTTCCTAATTGCTTCCCGGCGGTTTCTGCCACATTCAAAAATAAGCTGCGCTGGGGGCCTGCCAATCGATTGGTAAGCCCCATGAATTCTTTGAGTACCCCCTGTTCACGGGCATCAACAGAAGCTTTTAAAAAATCATCTTTTTCCTGACCCGTCAATTTATCCGTCAGTTTAAGAAATTCATCCAGATTTTCGTTGCTGTCAAAGGCGATTCTCACGAAGCTTTCTATATTTTCTCCCCGGAGGTTGCCCACAACCGCCATGAAGGTTTCCCTGGTTTCACCGGATAATTTTTCGCCCATGTCCAAAAGATGAGCGAGCTGTGTTTTTGAATCAGCCGCAGCAGCTAAAAAAGAGGACCGGTCACTTACGGTTTCCGATGATTCCAATAGCCGTTCCGCCTCATCCTCATTTCCAGGAAGCCCAATTGCCGTCAAAAAATCATTGTACTCATCGGCATCAAGAAAATTGGTCAGATGAACATATTCAGATGACATGGGTTTCTTTTCTGCCAGAATAACCAAAAGCCTTTCGTCGGCAATAACCGCTGCCCGTTGGTCACCGGCTTCCATATTCTTCATGCGGGTTATCATGGAAGGCGCCTCTTCGCTGTTGCCATTGGCAATGACCAACAGCATCCCGGTTCTCTCCTCCCCGTCAAGTTTGCCCACAAGATCCATATAGTCATCCTGATGGTCCCCGACCTTTGAGGCCCCGAACAAAAAGTGACTTCGCTCAAGCCCGGACAATTCCCCTGCCTGATCGATGAAATTGATCAGGGTGAAAGATGACATTTCTCCTGCCCCGGCAAAAAAATTTTGCAAATCAGCTGTGTTTAAATTGCCCACCAGTTCTAAAAAACCAGACCGTTCATCACCCGCCTGCCCGGTCAGTGAAAGCAACTGACCCATCTCTGAGGTATGCAAAGCGGCCGCCAAAAAGTTATCAAGGTCCGCGAGGTTCTGACCAAACCCAGAAACCTGGTCAGTCAATTCTAAGGTGTTTTGCCCTGCCCCGGCCGCAGCCTTTAAAAAAGAGCTTCTTTGACTTTCCTGAAGAGCACTGGTAAGTTCATGAAGCGCCTGGGTTTCATCCCCACTATGTATCGATGCCGCAAGGTAATCATCAAATTCACCCTGGGAAAGCGTCGAGGCCATGGACCGAATATCCCTTTGGAACACGTCACCCGACATTCGGGTGGACAAACCCACAAGTTCTTTTAGGGCCTTGCCGGACTTGGCGGCGGCAAATAAAAAATCAGTTCGTTTGTCCATATCCAGATTCTGGGTATTGGAAATCAAAAGCCCAAGATTGGGGCTGTCTGCAGCCGCTTTTAAAAAATATTTCCTGTCGGTTTTACCTAGCTTTCCCGTCATCTTAACAAGGTCGGCCATTGAATCCGGATTGTCCGCACCCGCCTTGATAAGATTTGATAGGTCTTCACCGTTAAGGTCCTTGGCCAGGGTCAAAAAGTCAAGATGCAGATCTGTATTGCCCACCCGTTCTGCGATTTTAACAAGATCAGATGAGGACTCACTGCCAACTTGTGCAGCCAGGGACAGAAAATGATCCCTTTCATCCGGGTCCAGTTTAGAAATCACACCCAGCATATCCCCGGCACTATCCTTGGCCGTTGCCAGAGCCGATAATAGATCGGTTTTATTGATGGATGAATCCGTCTCCAACATGTTGGCAAGATAAGTTATTTCCTCCGAGCCCAGATACGTGAGCAAGGAAAAAAGATTCCGGGCCCCCTCCTCGTCGATGATATTAGATGGCGCTTTATCGATTTTGTTCGCCCGTATTTTTTCCATGAAAACATCAAAATTTTCGGAAGACGAGATCAAAAGGGATTGGCTCAGCCCTTCCTTACTGATAGCCACCTTCACAGCCGACCCATTCCCGGTGTTCGTTCCCGGGGAGGACACGTCATCATATGGTTTGCGAAATTGTAGACTGGTGGTATAAGGCTTAGAACTTGGATTACTCTGGATCATGTTACTCATGGCAGAACTCCATCTGATGAATTAAGGATATAGATTGCTCTATTATTTAACTCATCGGACCGAGTGAGTAAATCTTGAATAAAATCTAAGGAAAAGTTGAGGAAAAAAAGCGATCCCTGGCCAAGGGCAAACTTACGGGATCACTTTTTTTATAAACTATACTTTGGCAAGACTTACGGCACAGACCTTGAGTTCCGGTATTTTGGCAATGGGGTCATAGGCCGGGTTGGTCAGTTTGTTGACATTGGCTTCTTCAAAGTGGAAGGGCATGAACACCACCCCTTTTTCCACCCGGTCGGTGATCATGATCCGGGTGGTGATTTCTCCCCTGCGGGAGGCCACCCGGATTTTTTGACCATCCAGAATGTCAAGAGCAGCCGCATCCACAGGATTGATTTCAAGAAATCCTTCGGGCGCTTCTCTGTCCAGGGCCGCAGAGTTGCGTGTCATGGTGCCGGTGTGGTAATGGGCATACACCCGTCCCGTGGTCATCCAGAAAGGATAGGCTGCGTCCACCACTTCTGCTGGCGGCTTGTATTCCACCGCATGGAAAAGCCCCTTGCCCCGGGTGAATTTACCGTCCTTGTGCAGATAAGGCGTGCCGGGATGCTCGGGGGTGGGGCAGGGCCATTGGATCCCGTCCCCTTCCAGTCGCTCATAGGAAATCCCGCTGTAGGAGGGGGTCAGTCGGGCAATCTCATCAAAGATTTGTTCAGGGCTCGCATAATTCATGGGGAACCCAAACCGGTTGGAAATTTCCTGGATGATTTCCCAGTCGGGCTTGGAGTTGCCCACAGGATCGATGGCTTTTCTCACCCTTGTCACCCGCCGTTCCGTATTGGCAAAGGTGCCGTCTTTTTCCGCAAAGGACGCGCCTGGCAAAACCACATGGGCAAGCCTGGCCGTGGGGGTCATGAAAATATCCTGGACCACCAGAAACTCGATTTTTTCCAATGCTTTTTTCACATGGTCGGCATCGGGGTCGGACACCACCGGATTTTCCCCCATGATCCAGAGCCCGTGAACCGTGTCATTTTCAATCCCCTTAAAAATTTCAGGTATGGTCAGGCCAATTTGTGTGGGCAGGGTATCCACGCCCCAGGTATCGGCAAATTTCTTGCTGGCAGCACCCAGGGTGACGGGCTGATACCCGGGAAACACGTTGGGCAGGCCCCCCATGTCACAGGCACCCTGGACGTTGTTCTGGCCCCGCAACGGATTGACACCCGTGCTTTCCCTTCCGATATTTCCCGTCACCATGGCAAGGTTGGCCAGGGTTTTTACATTGTTCACCCCGTTGGTGTGCTGGGTGATGCCCATGCAGTAAACAATGGAACCCCGATCGGCCTTGCCGTAGATCCCAGCCAATTCTTCAATCTGGGAGACCGGCACCCCTGAAATAGCAGCACAGTCTTCCAGGTTGACCTGGTCAATCAGCGCTTTAAAATCATCAAACCCTTCGGTGTTGGCATCTATAAAGGCTTGGTCGGCAAGCCCCTGGTCCAGGATCACCTTCATCATCCCGTTCAAAAGCGCCACATCCGTTCCGGGTTTGTGACGAACATAGAGATGGGCAAATTGGGCAATCTGGTTTTTTCTCGGATCTGCCACCACGACTTTTGCCCCGTTTTCAATGGCCCTGAAAATCCGCGTAGCCACTAGGGGATGGGAGGTGGCGGTATTGGAACCGATGATAAAAATTACGTCTGAGTGTTCAAGTTCAGCCACCCCGTTTGTCATGGCCCCACTTCCAAATGCTGCGGCAAGACCTGCCACGGTGGACGCATGTCAGAGACGGGCGCAATGGTCGATGTTGTTGGTGCCAACCCCGGCCCTTGCAAACTTCTGCATG
>JAHIVS010000151.1 GCA_018816605.1 Pseudomonadota bacterium | reverse complement strand
CATGAGCTTCACTATGTGGACCAGGGAAAGGGAGCACCTCTGTTCATGGTCCACGACAACCCCACCTGGTCCTTTTATTTTCGGCACCTGATCACCGGCCTGTCAAAAAACTTGCGCACCATTGCACCGGACCATATCGGCTGCGGATTTTCCGACAAGCCGGGGCCAGACCAGTACGACTATACCCTGGCCTCCCGGATCAGCGACCTGGACAGATTGATTGAGCATCTTTGCCCCCATGAAAAAATATCGCTTATTGTCCATGACTGGGGCGGCATGATCGGGCTTGCCTGGGCACTGGATCATCTGGACAGAATTGACAAGATCGTTATTACCAACACATCCGGGTTTCTACTGCCAAGGGAAAAATCCTTTCCGTTTCAGTTGTGGCTGATAAAATATCTGAACTGGTTCGGTATTCCGGCCGTACTGGGATTGAATGCCTTTGCAAGGGCCGCCCTTTTCATGGGACCACAGACAAAACTTGCACCAAAGGTTAAACAGGGGCTGATTGCCCCCTATAATTCCTGGAAAAACCGCATTGCCACCTTAAAATTTGTCCAGGACATACCCCTTAAAAAACAAGACAAAAGCTTTTCTCTTGTGGCACATGTGGACACCCATCTGACACAATTGAAAGAAGACAAACTTCTTTTCCTCTGGGGGGCAAAGGATTTTGTCTTTGATCTGACCTTTTTAAATGCCTTCAGAGACAGGTTTCCCGGTGCCGCCTGCCACGTCTTCCAGGATGCCGGCCACTACCTGTTTGAGGACAAGCCCCAAGAAACCCTGGAACGTATTTCATCTTTTTTAATCTGAAAAATCGTGCAATCTTTTTTGACTTTTGGCGTTGGGTCAGGTAATTTACGGTCTATGCTTGGATTTGGAAAAAAAAAAAAGGATGCGGACGAGACGCAGGAAAAAGGAACCATTGATGCGCCTGCGCCGTCGCCTTCTGACAAAAATGCCAAGACAAAGGACAAAAAACCGAAAACAAAGGGCAAAAACGAGCCTGAACCCATTGAAATAGTTGAAGAATCCCCCCAGCCGGAAAAGAAAAAATTCATCACCAAAAAACGAGTTTTTATCCTGCTCATGGTGTTGGGTGCGGTTGGGGCTTCGTCCTTTCTGGTGTATTTTCTGTATTTTACAGAAAAGGCCCCTGAAAAAGCCGTTTTTGAAGAAAGGGAACTCATTCATGTAAAGCTCCCCCGGGAAATGCTCAAATTCAGTTTTGATCATTTTCCGGATCTCTATATTTTTCTGGTAACCTTTAACACCGAGGTCAACCGCTTTGACCGGGAGATTGAACGGATTGAAAGACTTGGCCAAAAATATCCGGAACAAAAAAAAATTACGGACACGGAAATAAAACTCCTTGAAAAAGGAAAAAACACCCTCATAAAAGAATTTTCAAAACTGGAAAAACCGATTAAAGAAACCTATGTCCTTTTCCGGGTCAATGAGACCCAGGGCCTGGCAAGCGTCAAAGAAAAGGAAACGGAACTGACCGACATTGCACGGGCTGCGTTAACCGCAGCACAGGAGCAGACACAAAAAATCCCACCCCATACCCCTGAAGTGCCCCAAGGCCTTTTCCAGGGAACCCTGTATAAGATAAAAAAGAAACTTCTATGATAAAATTTACCAATATTTCACTGAGTCTTAAAAAACAAGCAGAACTTAATCCCTATAAAAGAGCCGTGGTCACCCCAAACGGCCGGGACAAAAACGGTCGGGTTTTGTACAGCCAGATCACCTTTCGTCAGCTGGACGACCTTTCCGACAGTCTGGCCTTTGGGCTTGAAAGCATCGGCATCATCCGGGGAACCCGGACCATTTTAATGGTCACGCCCGGGATGGAGTTTTTCATTACCATGTTTGCCATGCTCAAGGTGGGAGCGGTACCGGTTGTGGTGGATCCGGGAATGGGAATTAACCGGATGCTGCAATGTCTCCAGGAAGGCAGGCCCAAGGCATTCATCGGCATTGAACGCGCCCATTTGCTGCGTTCCCTGAAACCCCAATTTTTTAAGACGGTCCAGCACTGGGTAACTGTGGGCAACCGCTGGTTCTGGGGGGGCCACACCCTGGACCAGCTCATGACCAATCCCCGGAAGGACTTTCCCAAAGCCCACACCACCTGGGATGAGACAGCCGCCATTGTGTTTACAACAGGCTCCACAGGACCTGCCAAGGGGGTTGTTTACACCCACGGGAATTTTGATGCCCAGATACGACAGATCCAGGCCCATTTTAAAATTGAACCCGATGAGATTGACCT
>JAHIVS010000150.1 GCA_018816605.1 Pseudomonadota bacterium | reverse complement strand
TGCATCAGCATGGCATTGGGAAATCTGATGGGTTTTTTCATTGGCGGCATGCCCATGTGCCATGGTGCCGGAGGCCTTGCTTCCCGGTATCGCTTCGGTGCCCGCACCGGCGGTTCCAACCTGATCAGCGGCGCCATCTTTATTGTTTTGGCGCTTTTTCTGGGAGAGCATTTCATGGGGATTCTATATCTATTGCCCATGTCCGCCCTTGGCATCCTGCTCATATTTGCAGGGACGCAATTGAGCCTTACCCTTCTGGATATGAAAACGCGCAAGGAAATGTTTGTAACGATTCTTATCCTGGGAATTACCCTTGCCGCAAATCTGGCAGCCGGGTTCATCGTGGGTATCGCCTTATATTACATGCTGAGATCTGAAAAACTGACTGTGTGATTCAAACAAGAAAAACCGGGTTTTATCTGAATTGACTGGAAATCGTTCCGGCCGGACCGGTCAGAACGATCCATCGTGTTCAGGGGGGGCTAATTGGCTGCTATAAATTTTCCCACCACCTGACCCTTTTCATCCATGAGCAAGAGGGTATACCCCTCAATGGCATATTGGCGGGAGGCCTGGAGCATCGACAGGAAAGCCATTTCATTGGCCATCCATTCCCGGCATGCCATCCGGGTCATGCCCACAGGGCCGAAACCCAGTCTTTCCTCAATGGTGTTGATTTTTGTGAAAAAGGAATTGCATCCATTGTTGCCCGTTGCTTTCATCTCTTTTTCGGAAAACCGGATATGGGGCTGCTTTGCCGCATCGGAAATATTGACGGGTGTCTGGTTGATTTCCACCAGGATCCATTTTGCATTAAAAAGAGAAAAGTGATGTATCACCTGGGGATTGCTGCTGCGGCTGCCTGTGCACGAAACAATGGAAACAAACAGGATCAGAAGAAAAAACGATTTATTCATGGCATAACCTCCTTGTACCCTTCTTGAGATTCATAGTGAGCTGGTTTGAGGCCCATCATAGATGGGTCAAAGAAAATTGCAAGAAAAAAGGTTGGGCAGGAAAACTCAGTGGTGATTTTGAAAATGCTTATGCCAGACGGATGCCGCCTGTCCGGGGAAATCAGGACTCGGGTTTTTCTCCTTTGGGTCTCAGTCCTGGGCAGGGTCCATTTTATCGGCTCGGGCAAACCTGGCAATGATGGGGTTGTGATCTGAAAAGGATTTGCAGTCAAGGGCCTGGATATCCATCAGCAGAAGACCCCTGGTATAGACCCGGTCCAGCTGGAAGCCAAACCATTCTTTGATGTGCTGGGGATCCCTTGGCTGGGCATGCTCAAGGTTCAGTTGATTGGTAATTGCATCCAGAATGGTTTTCCGGCTTTGCCGCCAGCAATTAAAATCGCCGGCCAGGATCATGGGGCCGCAATGCCCCTTGATCAGTTCATAGAGTTGAGACAGTTCCCATTGATACCAGGCAAGGGATTTGAAATTAATGGCATGGACATTGACCACCATCAGCAGTTCTTTGTTTTTAAACCGGTAGAGGGTGATCAATGTGTTTTTCCGGGTGGAGATCAAGGTCTCCCTGGCCCGGGTCATTTGAAACTGGCTGGAAAACGGATCTGCACCGGCCGCTGTCACCACGCCGGAAAAATGCCTGGGCAATCGGAGATTGGCTGCTCCCACAAAGGGAAATCCTGCAATGGAAAGCAGGGTCGGGGAAAATTTGGCTTCCTGGAGGAGTATCAGGTCCAGGTGATAGGTTTTTTTCCAGCCCTGGATCAGGGGGGCAAATTTTTTTTTCAGGTTTTTTTTCTGAATGTTCCAGCATACGAGACCGAACTCATCGGGAAGAATTGTTTTTTCAAAGATGACCGGGGATTGTATGAGGGGGGCGACAGGCGTTAGCATGGCAATTACAGCATGGGAGCAAAGATGCTCATTAAATTTTCACCCATTTTCCGCCATCTGCTGGCAGGTTTCATCGGGCCGTGGCATTTCTCAAGGAGCATTCTCATCCAGCGGTCACTTTCAGCAATTATTTTTTCAGAGTAGATAAAGCTGACAACCTCATAGTTTAAGAACAGGCTTCGCTGGTCGATATTGGCGGAACCCATCATTACCCCCTTTGTATCGACCAAAATGGCCTTGGCATGGATCATTCCTGCCCGGTAAAGGCAGACCTCAATTCCGTTGGTCGTAAGGTCCCTCATGTAGCTGGACCGCCCCAGGTCGGCAATCCAGTGATTTGAGTTTGCCGGGGTGATCAGTTTTATGTCCACCCCCCTGTGACGGGCAATGACCAGGGCCTGCATAAGACCCCTGTCCGGCACAAAGTAGGGGGTAACGATCCAGATGCGTTCTTCTGCTGTAAATATGGCGGATAATAGGGCTTCATACAGGGCATCACCGGCAATATCCGGGCCGGAAGGAACCACCTGTATGCCCGTATCTCCGTGGGACAGGGGCATCTGTACGGGCGCATCCAGTTTTTCACGGGCGGTATGGTTCCAGTCTTGGGTGAAGATTTCCATGTAATGGAATACCGCCGGTCCCTGGATTGAAAACAGAATGTCCTGCCACCGTTCATCACAGGGTCCGGGCCCCATATATTCCCTGGAAAGGTTCATCCCCCCTGCCAAAACCGTTTTACCATCAAAGAGGAAAATTTTTCTATGATTTCGCAGATTGATATAATTTTGAAAGGGCCGGGTCAGCAGGGGCATATAAAATGCCACTTTTCCTCCGGCCTTTTTAAACTTTTTTAAAGGCGCCTGGGAAAGATACAGGGGAAGAGATCCGATACTGTCAATGAGCAGCTTTACGCTTATTCCCTGGGAAGCTTTCCGGGCAAGAGCTTCAAGAATCGACTGGGCGACTTCATCTGAACTGAAGACATAGGTGGAAATTAAAATCTGTTGTTCGGCCTTTTGAATTTGGGCCATCAATGCTGAATATGCATCAACGCCGTCGGTATAAAATGCAAACCAGTTGCCCAGGGTGGCACCGGCAATTCCGTTTCCCCTCAGGATCATGTCAAGGGAAGTGGCATTTTCAGGGGCAACCTCGCCCTTGCAGGTTAGTTGAATCTGGGCCTTGGTCCGTTTTCTCAGCTTCCGGCTCCGGAACACAAAGTAGAGGGGTACGGCAATATAGGGAAGCAGAATAATGGCCAGAAGCCAGGCGATCATGCTGGTGGGCTCCCTGCGCTGGTAGACCATGTGGCCCAGGGCACTCAGCACCAGAATGTCGGCGATAATGGCACTTAAATGGATAATTAATACGTAAAGCATTTGTTCATTCACGGATATATCCGGATCAGGGTGGTTTTGCCACAAGCCACTGGCCTTAAGTATCGGTCAAATCAAATAGCCGCCGACCCGGTTACGGGAAGGACCGGCAGCTATCGTGGCATCCTATAGGGGGGTGAAATCAAATTTCTGACCACCAATGGAGACTTCATACATCAGTCCGCCCCTGGTATGGACAAAAACCGCTATCCCTTTATTATAATTGGTTTGGGCCTGGACACCCGTTGCAGGGCCGGCACTGGCACCGGCGGTGGCTCCCTCGGTACCGGCTTTTGCCTGGGCACCGGCTGTGATGGCCACCGCAGACAAGGAGCCGTCAAATTCAAAACTTCCGCTGGTAAATTCAGCATAGGACCGTTGGTCCTGGAGAAAAATAATTTCGGAAAAGGCCTGCCCGCCCAGTTGGAATCCCACACTCAGTTTTGTTAAAGTAACCGTTCCGGACAATTTCCCCTGCCGATAGACCTGTCCTTTTCCAAAGGCACCGCCTATCATTATGCCGCCTTTTCCCACCAGGGGAAAGACGGCATAGCCATAGCAATCCTTGAAAAAAGGCCGGACAGCCTCGGATTGCTTGTACACGGAAATGGTGTGTGAATAATCGTCGGCAAAGGTCTGGGAGCTCATGCCTGCGGCCAGTAGGAAGACCAGCATCCAAACGCCGGATTTTAGGGATTTCATTTTTATCACTCCTTAATTATCGGATCATGCCACAATTTTCCGGGCAAAGGCCAGAACCCGCTCCCGGACTTTTTCATCCATATCGCCGGGGGTGGTGCAATGGCCGATGAACAATTCACCGGCATTGACGGCCTTGTGCGGCTTCTGGATGCGGCCGAATGCGGTAAAGGCGGCTTCTGCATTGCTTTCCCAGGGACCTCCGCCGGTGACCAAAAGGGCCTGGCGCTGCCCTTCAACCAGGGAGGCATGGCCGGGCTGGTGATAATTGGTATAAAGGCTGTAGGTCCGGTCGATAACCGCCTTCAGCTGGGAGGTAACCCCCCAAAAATAGAGGGGAGAGGCAAAGACCACGGCCTGGGCAGCGACCATTTTCCCCAGGATATCCGGAATATCATCGGTTTGGATGCACCCCACCTCATCCGGATGTTCTTTGCATTTGGCACACCCCAGACACCCGTTCAGATTTTTCGAATTCAGGTAGATGGATTCCACGCCGTGGCCAAGGGATAAAAGTTCTTCTTCAACCCAGCCAAGGGCCTTGGCGGTATTGCCTTTCTTTCTGGCACTTCCCTGTAATAAAACGACTTTCATTGCAATCTCCTATTGGTTTATCAATCTGTTGGTCCCTTGTCCGGGTTCCATAACCCACATAGTATATCAATATGCTTCTTTTATCGCAATGACGGATTGTTTTTGAGCTGGATCCAGGCGGTTGGATTGAATCTGGGAGACTGAGAACACCCACGTCCAAAAACCTTAAAATAATTCACCCTGTGTTAGATCTTTTTTCATTGCCTGGGTTTTCTGCATGGCGGTTAGCAGACGGCTGGCCTCCCTGCTTTCCAGTATCTTTGACCAGTCCCGGCAGAATTCATTCTGGGGCAGACTATCATAGCCCACCCGGTATTGGTGGTCTGGGGTTCGGGTCATTGCTGCGGGTGCGGTAAGCAGCAACTCCTTTTCCTGGGCGGTCATGACCGGAAATCCATAGAAAAGGTTCTTGTGTTTCAGGGGACCGTGGGTTTCCATGCGGTCCATTATAAAGGCAATGTGCCGGACAAGCCGCTGCTGAATCACCTGGGCGGCCAGCGGTTTCAGCGTCTGGGCCATGGAGGAGATGGCAGGCCCGAGGCTTGCGTCCATTTCATATCCCACACTGTTTCTGCCGGCGGCCATGGCAGCGGCCATGGTGGTGCCCGTCCCCAGAAACGGGTCCAGCACCTGGTCCCCCTTTACAGAATACATGTTGATCAGGCGGTAGGCCAGCTCAAAGGGATAGGCCCCGCTCCTTTTCCGGGCGGTTTTATCCCCAAGGGACTGGACGGCACCTTTGATATCAAACCAGATGTCGGAAAACCAGACATTGCGTTCTTCCCAGAACAAAGCGCTCTGCCTGCGGTTTTGTTTGTCAGCTTCCTTTGCAAATTCTCTTTTAGGGCCTTTTCTCAAAACAAGGATATATTCATGCTCCAGGGTGACATAGGCTCCGCCCGGCAGCATTCCGGACCCCATGAATTTATTGGGGGCATTGGTCTGCTTCCGCCACAGGATACAGGGAAGGGAGGAAAACCCCAGGGTCTGGGCGGCCGTTAGAATCCGGGCGTGGTTGGTGTAAAGGGCAAATCTTTCCCTGAACGTCCGGGTGGCATCTCCTATGTTGATGCAGGCAAAGCCACCGGGTTTTAAAACCCGGTAACATTCTGCCCATATGGGATCCAGAATCCCGTGCATGGCCTCAAAGGCCTTGGGGCCGTCGCCTTTTTCAAGCAAGGCTCCGATGGAGGGCTGGAATGCGGAGAAGAGGGTGTCCCACATCTCAATCATGGGATAGGGCGGGGAAGTGACCACCAGATCAATGCTGTTGTCCGGCAGTGCTTCCATGGCGCTTGAATCGGCAATTATGGGTCTATGGTGTGTTTCCATCCAAACTCCTGTTTGCTCTTGTTCAGGAGTTTCTAACATGTTTTTTTGTCCAAGTAAATCTGCTTATTCTTTCCATGCAAGGGTTCTTTGAACAGCTTTTTTCCACCCGGCGTACAGGGCTTTGCGCTGGGGTTCTTCCATATCGGGTTCCCAGGTGGAATGGACATGCCAGTTCTCTTTCAAGGCATTGGTGTCCGGCCAGAAACCCACGGCCAGTCCGGCGGCATAGGCTGCCCCCAGGGCAGTTGTTTCCGCTACCCCGGGCCGGGTAACCGATACATTGAGGATGTCGGCCTGGAATTGCATCAGGGTATTGTTGGCCACCATACCGCCGTCCACTTTCAGGCCTTTTAAGTCAAAGCCCTTGCCCAGGTCCTGGTTGATGGCTTCCACAATGTCCTTTGTCTGGAAGGCAGATGCCTCCAGAACGGCGCGGGCAATGTGGCCCTTGTTGGCAAACTGGGTGAGTCCGGCAATAACCCCCCGGGCATCCGACCGCCAGTAAGGGGCAAACAGGCCGGAAAAGGCAGGTACGCAATAGACATCCCCGTTGTCTTTCACGGTATTGGCCAGGGTTTCAATTTCCGGGGCAGAAGAGACAAGTCCCAGATTATCCCTTACCCACTGGACCAGGGCTCCGGCATAGGCGATGGATCCCTCAAGGGCGTACACCGCATTCTGAGAACCGATCTGATATCCCACGGTGGTCAAAAGCCCGTGGTCGGAAAATCGAATGGTGGAGCCGGTATTAAAGAGCAGAAAACAACCGGTGCCATAGGTGTTCTTGGCCTCACCCGGTTCAAAACAGGTCTGGCCGAACAGGGCGGCCTGCTGGTCCCCCAGGGCGCCTCCCACAGGGACCTGGGTTTTGAATGGCCCGTCAACTTTTGTCTTTCCAAATGCAGTGGCATGGGAGGAGGGCACAATCCGGGGCAGGCAGGTTTTGGGGATTCCCATGATTTTCAAAATCTCGTCATCCCATTCCAGGGTGTTCAGATTCATGAGCAGGGTGCGGGAGGCATTGGTCACATCGGTTACATGCCGGCCACCCTCCGGCCCGCCGGTCAGGTTCCAGATGATCCAGGCGTCCATGGTGCCGCAAATGGCATCTCCCTTATCCATCGCCCGTTTAATCTCCGGGTTATTGTCCATCATCCATTTGATCTTGGGGCCGGAAAAATAGGTGGCCGTGGGCAGACCTGTTTTGGATCGAAATCCGTCCTTGCCGTGGTTCTTGTCCAGTTGTTTGCAGGTTTCGTGGGAACGGGTGCATTGCCAGACAATGGCATTGTGCAAGGGTTTGCCCGTGTGCCTGTCCCAGACCATGACGGTTTCCCGCTGGTTGGTGACGCCGATGGCGGCCAGGTCCTGCCCTGAAATACCGGCTTTGTCCAGGGCTTGTGTGATGACGGATTGTGTGTTCTTCCAGATCTGGCTGCCGTCATGCTCGACCCACCCGGGTTTTTGACAGATCTGATCGTGTTCCATCTGGCTCAGGCTGATAATGGCCCCGTTTTTGTCAAAAACAATAAACCGGGTACTGGTCGTCCCCTGATCCACCGCTCCAAGATATGCTGTCATCGGGTGTACCTCTTTCAAGAATTTTTTAGGTTAGGGTTGCTTTCCATCGGGTTACAACTTTGTCCATACCATATCAGCGGACAAAAAACCATTCTGTACGGCTTGAAAGATCTTTGGTATATTCATAATCGGATAGAATGATTTTTTTTACGTCCCGGACATCGGTTAGCTTTTTTCGGATAATCTCTCCTGCAAAAAGTCCCCTGGCCTGTTTTGCCCTGACCGAAAGATTTTTTAAATTTCCATTTTCTCTTTCCAGAAAGTGCAGTGTGATGATCCGGTCCCCAAGGGGGCTGCATTTGAGAACACAGCTGTATTCGTTCGATGCCAGGTTTAGTATGATCTCATTTTGGGGGACCTGGTTTTTAAAATAAGAAACAATTTTTTCTTGCCAGAAGTGTTTGACCAGACCCATGGAAAGCGTTGTGTTGAAATCCAGGCGATAGGGTTTTATTCCGTCCTTGGCCCGCAATACCCCGTACAATCCGGAAAGA
Organism: Pseudomonadota bacterium; assembly: GCA_018816605.1. Next base: position 5,946 of record JAHIVS010000150.1, on the reverse strand, counting down.
ATGTGTAAAGTATCATTGGCATACTCCAGCTGGTCCAATGTGAATTTTTGAGGATTCATGGCCTTGAAGGCCTCTCCCTGGAAAACAAAGAGAGCCGGCTTCGGGTCTGCCAGGTTAAATCCCCGGATTTGATCCTGGATTTTTTGGGTCAGTCTTTCACTGGTTTTAAACAATTTTTTCAATGTCCCAAAATCAAGGGGCTGCAATTCCCGGATCAGGGTATCGGCCTCGGGCGCAAATCCGGGCCGGCCCAATTCCGGAAAAAGACCTGCCGGTGTCCTGTCAGAGGCCATGGTTTTGGTTGGGGAAACCAGTATCTTCATGAAAAAACCGTTATTTGGTATGGCATTCCTTGCAATTGGTCGGACCTGATTTTTCCCCTGCTTTTTTTAAGGCCCTGTGGCATTTGAGGCAGGTTTCGTTCATTACCTGTTTTTTCTTCAGCACGTCCGCTTTTTTAGCTGCCTCAAGTGCGCCCTCCTCCTGGGCAAAATCATCATGGCAGGTCTGGCAGTCTTCTACGATGGTCTGGTGCAGGTGGTGGGGAAAGAGAATGTTGCCGGAATTGCCGCCGTACAGCAAGATCTCTTTTCTCCCCTGGGCCTGGTCTGCAAGAATGGATACAGGGGAAAAAATCAATCCTGCCATGATTAAACAGATGAAGGAGAGGGTCTTATTTTTTTTTGTCATTTTTTGTTCCCTTTGGGGTGATGGGTTATAATTGTATATTTTTTTTTAGTGATACGGTCAGAAGATCCTCCTTGTCAATGGTTATTTTTTTTGGGATAAAACTTTTTAATGGCCCGTTTGCCGGGGTAATGGCGGGAAAACCTATATCAAATCCCGGATGATATTGTTTGTTTTGCACAGTCTTTCCGACAGAATCTGGGTCATATGCTTGTAGAGTTTGAAGGCAAGTTCAGGATTGTTTTTTTCCATGGTTTCAAGGTTCTTGCGTGACAAATGGTAGACCTGACCGGAAGAGACACCCATAACCGAGGTGGTGGAATTGTTTTGATCACAGTCCCCTTGTTCTCCGATTATGCTTCCGGGCCCCATTGTCCGCAACCGGATGGGCGGGTTACCCCCTTCTTGATCCAGGAAGATGGAAATCCGGCCTGACTCAATAAAGTAGAGGCCCTGAATGGGTTCTCCCTTCTGGAATAAGAACCGGTCTGGCTGAATTCGCCCCAAGGTTAAATAGCCGGCCATGCCGGAAAGCAATTGTTCGAAGTTTTCCATCTGGGCAAGGGCCACCCACATATCGTCAAAGGTGGATTCAAATACCTGGTCTTTTTTGGGGGCCGCGGCCTTTTTTTCCATGTTCAGCAATTGGTCTTCGCACCACTCGAGGCCATGGTCAAGATCTGAAAAAAACCACACAAAATCCGGGGTCAGGTTTGTTTTGTTGAATTGCTCCCTCAGTGGCGGTGTGATATTGACAAAGACAAGGCAAATATTCTGGGCCTGGGTAAATTGATGGATCCTTTCAAAGCTGTTGACGGCCGAAGAGTCAAATCCGTTGACCTTATGGAAATCCAGGACAATATAGTTTAATGGGGATTGTTTCTGGGCAGTTGCTTTTTCAATGATCCGGGTTCTCAGCTGGTTGGCCGTGCCAAAGAAAATAAACCCCTGGAGCTGGAGGATCAGGATCTGGTCTCCTTTTTTGTTCAGAATCCATCGATGGGGGGCGGATCTTTCAACATTGCTTTGAAGGTTTTTCCCGGAGCTGGAAGATTTGACAATATCAATACGGCTATAATTGACCACAAAAAGAACAGCCGCAATGAAAAGGCCTGTGGCAACCCCTTCCAGAAATCCGAAACTGGCAATCACCACAAGAATGACAAGGATTAAAAAATAGTCTGTTTTCGGCAGTTTGAACCAGCTGTCACGGAGCCATTCCCACATCATGTCAATACCCACCAATACCAGCAAGGCTCCGGCCAGGGGCCTTGGGAATCCCGCAATTGCGGATGTGCCGGCAATGAGAACGCCCCCGATGAGGACAGAGGAAATAAAGCCGGAAAGCCTGCTGCCCGGTGTCAGTTTGTGGAAAAGGGCAGAGGTGGCAAGCCCCATGTATCCCGGGGCGCTTCCCACAAAAGAGGCCAGAATATTGGAAGCTCCGGCAACCTTGAGTTCTTTGTTCAGATCAATGTCTTTTCTGGATACCAGCTCAAGTCCGCTGGCATTTAAGAGCAGGGAAATAATGGAGATGATGAAAATGGACACCATGGTCAGAGATTGCCCCCACACAAGATCCCAGCGCACCAGTAACAATCCGGAAGGGGAGACAGGCTCCCACAGGGCTCCCCTGGGAAAGGGGCCCAGAAACCATCCGGCAAGCTGGGCCTGGGAAAAGGTGGTGCCTGAAATCCCCAGGATGGCAAAAAAGAGAACAATGGCGCTGACAACCATGCCCGGAAATATCATGAAATGGGAGTAGGTCCTCAGCAGATAGTATAGCCCTGCGGCAAAGAAAACCCCGGGGACCCATTTTAAAAGGGCAATGGGAAGCAACAGAGAAGACAGACAAGACATATCCATGGGAAGACGGGTCATCACACCGATGCCGCCCTTGAACAAAAGCCATCCGATGCCGGCCAGGAATCCGCCGATAACAGGGTATGGTATAAAGCGTACAAAATTTCCCAGTTTGAAACGGGCCATGCCGATCATGAGCAGGCCCGTGACCAGAGTGGAAATGGCAATGGTCAGGATGGCGGTATAAAAAATGGATTCCTGGGATGCCCCAGCCCCAGCCATTGTGGCGGAAATGGCGACCAGGGGCAGGCCCAGGATTGCCACAGGGGCATCCTGTACAAGCGCTGCCGCGCTGGGGTGGGAACTGAATATCGTGGTGAGCATCCCGATGATAAAGGTTCCGAAAAGAAGAATGCCGATTCCCTTTGACATGAAAGAAGAGAGGTCCTGGGAGAACAGCATGGCAGCAAAAGACAACTCAACGCTGATGATCAATATTGCATTGCTGGTGCCTGCCGTCATGGCAGGAAGAAGTGAGGTGGGTTTCAGCAATCGGATCAGCCTGGAAAACAAAGAAGTGTCAGCGGTGATGTCCGAAGTGTCCATACGAGTCCTTTCCGTTTTTTTGAATTAGGGGAGGGGCAGTGCCCACAATAGCCAATAACACAATTGAATGAATTGGTCATCACTGATTTTTAACGGGGATAGAATTTGAAAGTCATTTCCTTGACTTCATGGATTTCTTTTCATAAGAAGGTCAGGGTATAGGAGAAATCAAACAGATATTTGGCAAAAGGGGAATCCATGAAAAAAATCAGTCTTGGGATACTTGTGTGGCTGGTGATCTTTGGCCCGGCCCTGGCAGCAACCACCATTAAGCTGGGGGTGGTGACCAAGCCCGGGTCTGCCCAGAACATTGTGGCGGACCGATTCAAGGAACTTGTGGAAGAAGGTTCGGATAACGCCTTTGAAGTGAAAATATTCCATTCGGCTTCCATCGGCAATGAGACCGAGATCCTCCAGCAGATACAGATGGGCACCCTTCAAATGGGGGTGATTACCGACGGACCTTTTGACACCTTTGACCCCATTGTCCGGGTGATCAATTATCCTTTTCTGTTCAAGGACCATGCCCAGGCAGACAGTATTCTGGACGGCCCCCTGGGGGAGAAAATTCTTGCAAGCCTTGAGAATATCGGTTTTAAAGGGCTTTGCTTTTCTGAAAACGGGTTCAGGAACCTGAGCAATAATAAACATGCGGTTGGTGCGCCCGGGGATGTAAAAGGCCTGAAAATCCGTGTCATGTCCTCGGCACTCCACAAAACCATCTGGCAGACCCTGGGGGCCAATCCCACGCCCATGCCCTGGCCCATTTATACGGAATTGGAGCAAGGGGTCATTGACGGGCAGGAAAACCCCCTCTGGGTCATGGAGGTGTATAAGTTTTATGAGATCCAGAAATTTATGACCCTGACCCGGCATGTGTATTCCTCCCATATCAATGTGGCCTCTCTGAAATGGTTTACCGCACTCTTGCCTGAAAACCAGGCATTGATCTCCTCGGCCATTAAGGAAGCGGCCGTTTTCCAGCGACAGGACAATAGAAAGAAAAATATCGGCCGTCTGGCCCTGCTCAAGGAAAAGGGAATGCAGGTGGTGGAAAATCCCGATATCGATGCCTTCCGCAGAAAGGTGGCCGGTCTTAAAGAAATGGATCTCTATGCAGACCCCAAAGTACAGGGGCTGTTGATCCAATTGCTGGATGCCGTAAAGTAATCACAAGGAATATCATGACAGATCGTTTGGGTCGCATGAGCCGTCGGCTGAACCTGTGGGTGGAAAACCTGGTCTGCGTCATGGGCATCTGTATGGCCGTTGTCGTTGCAGTCCAGGTTTTTTCCCGGTATGTGCTCAATTATTCGTTGTTCTGGTCCGAAGAGACGGCCCGGTTTTTATTGGTGTGGCTGACGTTTCTGGGGGCGACTGTCGCCTATTATTATGGGGCCCATCCAGGGGTGGATGTCTTGTACCGAAGGCTGCCCCCCGGCCTGCAATACGGGGCAAACCTGTTGGTCCACGGGGCATCCATGTTTCTGTTTACCCTCATGGTGATCCAGGGGGCGGAATTTGCCTTTTTTGTGCGGCTCCAGATCTCCCCGGCCCTGTCTCTTCCCAAATGGGTGATCATGGGGGTTGTTCCCTTGAGCGGAATGATATTCTGGGTCCACGGGCTGGCCTTTTTGTCCAGGGAACTCTTCTTTCCAAAGGGGAAGAGATGATACCACAGCTGCTTATTTTGTCCCTGTTTTTCCTTTTTCTGCTCAACACCCCCATTGCCATTGCCATTGGTACGGCCTCTGCCCTGGCCATCCTGATCCAGGGGGATTTTTCGCTGATGATGGTGGTCCAGCGAATGTTTTCAGGCACGGATTCTTTTCATTTAATGGCCGTGCCTTTGTTCATGTATGCCGGTGTGATCATGGAGCGGGGCGGAATTTCAGGGCGGCTCATTGATTTTGCAAATGCCCTGACCGGGTGGCTTCCGGGGGGGCTTGCAGCGGTCTCCATCGTGTCGGCCATGTTTTTTGCAGGGATATCAGGCTCTGCTGCGGCAGATGCCGCAGCCGTGGGTGCCGTCCTTATCCCTGCCATGAAACGCTCGGGGTATCCGTCTGATTTTGCAGCAGCGGTTCAGGCCTCGGGCGGTTCGTTGGGAGTGGTGATCCCGCCCTCCATTCCCATGATCATTTTCGGGTTTCTCACCGGGGCATCCATCAGCCGGCTTTTTGCCGCCGGTATCCTGCCGGGGTTGCTCATCGGGATTTCTCTGATCGGGGTTTCCACCCTTATTGCAAAGAAAAACGGATATTCGCCGGACACGCCCTTCTCTTTCACGACTATTTGTCGGACGTTTCAGCGGGCTTTCCTGGCCCTGGGGGCGCCCGTTATTATCTTAGGCGGGATATTGTTCGGTGTTTTTACGGCAACGGAATCGGCAGCCGTGGCCGTTGTCTATTCCTTGTTTGTTTCCATGGCCGTGTACCGGCAGATTGGATTTGAAGATATTTTCCCCATCTTCAGGCAGGCTTCTGTTACTTCATCCGTGGTCATGTTCATCATTGCCACGGCATCGGTTTTTTCCTGGATTGCGGCCATGGAAGAGATCCCTGCCGCCCTGGCAGGCAGCCTTTTGGGAATGACGGACAACCCGACCCTGTTGCTTTTGCTCATCAACCTGATGCTCCTTTCTGCCGGTATTTTTGTTGAAACCACGGCCGCCCTGATCCTGCTGGTTCCCATGATCACTGCCATGCTGCCGTCTCTGGGCATCGATTTGATCCAGCTGGGGGTGATCGTGGTGGTCAACCTGTCCATCGGCATGCTTACGCCTCCCATGGGCATCTGCCTTATTGTAGCAAGTTCCATTTCCAAGGATTCCATCGGGGCCGTGAGCCG
>JAHIVS010000149.1 GCA_018816605.1 Pseudomonadota bacterium | reverse complement strand
GAAAACAGCTCCCTTTTGCTGGTTACAATCCGTTGAGGAACCCAATCTTTCCATGATTGTCATGAATCCGTTTTTGTTTAAACCCGATTACGAACTGGATCTGGATGGATTTATCGGAACCCGGGACTGGGAAAACATTACCCCAGAGGATTTGGTCATTTATGTGGTGGTGAATGTGTCGGAAAAAGAAAATGAAACAAAAATTACAGCCAATTTGATGGGGCCTTTAATCATCAATCCGAAGAACAAGGAAGTGGTTCAGGCAGTGATTTCAGACACCACCTACTCCCATCAGCACAATGTGCTGACCTCTTCTTAAGATCAATGCTTAAGGATGCTTAAGGCATGGTACTCAGTATCAAAACCGACATACCGGCACTGATATCCACCCGCCATTTTAACCGGACCGAAGAGGGGATCTCCTCCTCCCTTGGGCGTTTATCAAGCGGGCTTCGTATCAATAAAGCCGCTGACGACAGTTCCGGAATGGTCATTGCAGACAGCCTGACTTCCCAGGCCCTGGGTTTGGGCCAGGCCATTCGGAATGCCAATGATGCCATTTCCATCGTTCAGGTGGCGGATGCAGCCCTGGAAGAGTCCATCAATATTTTAAATACCATTAAAGTGAAAAGCATCCAGGCGGCTCAGGACGGTCAAACCCTGGAAAGCCGAAAGGCCATCCAGTCGGATATTCAACACCTAATTCAAGAGCTGGATAATATCGCCAAAACCACCTCCTTTAACGGCCAGAAATTATTGTCAGGCGGCTTCTCTGCAAAGTCTTTTCAAATAGGGGCCTATTCAGGCGAGCAGATCGGTTTGTCCATTGGATCGGCAACTGCCGGTAAGATCGGTCACATGACCACAGGAGAGATTGTTGTCAACGAAGGCGGGGAAGGGATTGCCTACCTGGGCATAAAAGGGGCTAAAAGCCAAAATATCCATGAAATTGAGCCGGTTGAGCTTCTATTTGATAATTCACCTGAACACGGGATGGGCGCATTGGCAGATGCGGTCAACCAATTGAGTGAAATTACCGGGGTAAGGGTCATGGCATCTGTCGAGACTGCAATGGACGGCAGCATTCAGACCGGTATGACGGACACCGATTTTTCTATTAACCGTGTCAATATAGGCAGTTTTTCCGTGGTGGCAAATGATGCCAACGGGTCCCTTGTAAAGGCCATAAATAACAAAACCGTTCTCCACGGGGTGAATGCCTCTGTTAACGACAATGGCGGACTTGTATTAACCTCGGTTGACGGGAGGGGGATATGGGTGGAGCCGGAACCGGGGCGGGGAACCGGGATTGATGCGATATTCAAAGGGAAAGATTTAACCACATTAGGGAAACTGATGGTTCAGGGAAGCGGTGCCGGTATGTTTGAGGTCCGGGACCTGGGGGGAGGAGAACCCGTGGCCGTCTCCGATGCCGGGCTGAATATCAAAACAGATGCCCTTTTGGAGCGGGATTCCATCTTGACGGCCGGATCCGTTCTGACAAAAAATTCTGTTTTGAATTCACCCTGGACGGCGGATCAGGCGCTTTTTGGAGATCGTTTTCAAGAGGCCATTCCCATTGAAGAGCAGACGATTATGGGAAAAGGATCGGCCCTTGGCGAAGCGTCCATATTGCTGACCAAAAGTGTTCTGCCGGATACCATTTGGGTGAATGGCATGGGCAAAACAGATTCTGAAAGTTTAATAAAAGAGGGGTCCATTCTTAGGAAAGACAGTCGTCTCGGGGCCGGGACCCAGATTCCGGCGGGTAATATTATCAGCGCCGGGACCCTGTTTAAAGGAGATGCCATCATTGCAGCCACCCAGGCGACCACCGCCCCAAGTCAGGTAAAACAGGATTCCATCCTGGAAACCGGCACCGTGATCGCATCGGGCAGTATCCTGAAAGGGACGGCTGTGGTGGAAGGGTTGGGTCCCATTACCGGCAGTGCAATGGTTCGGGCCGGCTCCGTTTTGACAAACGGATCTATTATCGCCTCGGGCACCACTCTCCGGGGTATCGCCACCATTGATGGAATTAACAGCACAACAGGTTCCTACACCATTACTGCCGGGTCAAATCTTGCCGCCAACACTCTGTTTTCATCGGGTACCATTATAGGTGGTAATGCCCAGGTCAACCAGATTATCACCACCGGCAATTATGTTTTGGCCAACAATTCCATTCTCAGAAACGGGTCGGTGATCGGTTCCGGTACGGTTTTGACTGGAATTGCCACCATCAATGCCACGGGGGTGATCACGGGATCCTATAATCTTGCCGGAGGGTCCACCCTGAGGACAAACTCCATCATCGGGTCCGGTACCCTGTTGTCGGATGCGGCGGTGGTGACGGCCACAGGTCCTACCACCAGTCCCTATGTTCTGACGGCACCCTCCACCCTCATGGCCAATTCCATCCTGGGATCTGGTACGACTTTAACCAACACCGCCGTCATCAATGCCGTGGGCCCCATATCTAATAACTATGTGGCGGCAGCAGGATCCACTCTGGCACCTAACACGGTTTTGGGCACCAGCACCACCATTCGGGGCACTGCCACCATTAATGCCATTCCCGCAACCGGAAACCTCGCAGATACCATCAGTCTGGCCACGGGCACATTTCTGGAAAACGGTACCGTTATCGGCGCGGGTAGTTCCATTACCACCAACCTCGGGGTTCGAAACGGACCCTTTATCATCGGGGCGGGGGGGGAGACAACCACCATTGGACCCCAGATCTTTCAATTGCAATTGGGATCCATTTCTGCCGGATCGGTTCTGGCCGATACTTCGGTTGTCGGCACGCCCGTGGTATCCCTTCAGGCTGGGATGAATCCCGCAGCCCCCATGACCCTGACCGCAGGGTCCACTCTGGCCAGTGCCACAAGCCTTGTGGCCGGGTCCGTGGTCGGTCCCCAGGGGATCAGTTTATTGGCCAACATGAATCTGGTCAATCCCATGACCTTGAATTCGGTCTCAAGTATTGCCAACACCTCCAGCCTGGCAGCGGGATCCCAAATCGGCGCCCAGGGGGTTGGATTGGCTGTGGACATGATTACCACCGGTGCCATGGTGCTTGAAACCGGTTCAAACCTTGCCAACAACAGCCGGCTTGGTACGGGGTCAACCGTTGGGGCCAATGATATTACCCTGGCATTGGATATGTCCCTCACCACCGGTGCCATGACCTTGAGGTCCGGCAGTACCATCGGATCAAACAGTTTATTAAGACAGGGTTCTGTCATAGGTGCCAACGGTGCGCAATTGAATGCTGGCATGCTGACCGGTATCGCCATGACCCTGGAAATCGGATCTGATATGGGGATCAATACCCTATTGAATACCAATTCTGTTATCGGCGCGGAGGGAGCAAGGCTACTGGCAGATCTGAATGTCGGTGCAGATATGACACTGACTTCAGGCTCCAGGCTGGCCAATAATAGTATCCTGGCGGTTGATTCCCTGTTTTCCAGTGACAAACTCACCCTGGCCGCTGCCATGACTCTGACAGAGGATATGATGCTTACGGCGGGATCAAAAATGGGAGGGAACAGTACGATTCAATACGGATCCTATATCTGGGCAGATGCCACCCTGATCTCCTCCATGGCCCTGAGAGATTCGGTCACCCTTGCCAGTGATATGCGCCTGTCTTCTGATTTGATTCTGGGATCCGACTCAACCCTTGGGGACAACTCACTTTTGATTGAAGGGTCGTCTATCTATCTTCCTTTGGAGCTGCTCAGCACCATGGAGATGGCGGATGAGGTGATCCTGGATTCCGGGTCTCAAATATCTGAAAAGGATACTTCTCTCATCCTGGCCGGAACATGGGTCGGCGGACGGGCCGTGCTATCGGACGTCTTGGTTTTAACAGATGATTTTACGCTCTCCAGGGGATCTGTGATCGGGAAGGAATCCATTTTGAAAAACGGATCAAGTATCGGGGGGAGGGTTGAAACCGCATTTACCGAGCAGGTGGACCCGGACGGAGAAATGAGTATTGGGCCGGGGTCTGTCCTTGCCCGGGGAAGTATTATTGCCGGGGATACCTTCCTGACCAATGATATCCTTGCATTGGACGGCAGGCGTTATAGACGGGGAAGCTTTCTTGATCGAGATCTTGTCATTGATGAAAATGTGATATCCCAATCCATGACCCTTGGACCCGGATCTGAAATCGCCCAGGGCAGTCTGTTGAATACCAATTCAGAAGGTCAATTCCTGGCCACGGAAACAAAGGATATTCAATTGTCCAGACTCTCTGATATCGAGGTCCTTTCCCGGGAAGGGGCGCAGCGGGCCATCGGGCTTGCAGATGTGGCAATACAAGATCTTGATGCCATACGGGCCAATCTTGGATCTGTCCAGAATCAACTGACCTCAGCCATTGCAGGAATTACCGCCGCCAAAGTGAATATTTTTTCTTCGGCGTCATCCATCCGGGATGTGGATTTTTCCGACGAGATTCAAAACCTTAAAAAACTACAGATCCTTTCCGAAGCCGGTCGATTTTCATTATCCAGTTCAAACGTCCGGGCATCAGGGTTAATCAGCCTGCTTACACAGACTGGTCAAAAATAAAGCCTGACAGCTCCACCATTTTTTCTCTGATGATCAGAAGCTCTTCAGAGGGAATCTGGCGGACCATCTCATCTGTTTTCCTGTTTTTTATCTCAACCACCACCTGACGATTCAAATCTTCCCGAATGGAAAATCCGATATTGGTCTGGAGGTCATCCATGTATTCATTGAGTTCATCCACCAGTGCTTTGGTTTCTTTTGCACCCAATTGTGACCCATTGGCCTCTTTTTTTTCTGTTTTTCCCGCCTGCTCAACCAGTCGCAGGGGCTGTATGTTTTTCAGATCGGCTTGGGAAGTTGTTGCATCAATTACTTGGGGTGATACCGCCACTTGGCCAACAGTGTTTGGTGTTGCCACATTGCTGATATTATTGATATTCATTTGTCCTCCTTATTAATTCCTGAAATTAATGACCTTTGACTGGTTCCGTTGTGACTCAGAGGATCCATAAGCCGTCATTATCTGTTTGCCTTTGGTAACTTTTTTAATACTGTTTTCCAATCCGATTTTAAGTGTTTCCACTTGTGACTTGAGCATCTTGTTCTGGTTCATCAGCAATAGAATGTGGTTTTTGACTTCTTGCAACAGGGGGATGTTCTCTTCGGTGTCCATTGTCTCAGATTCCATGAGAAATAGCGTTAACCTTTCTTTTAGGTCGGTAAACATCTCTTTTCGTTGGATAATCTGCTCTTCTATGTCCGGTATTATCTGGGTTTTAAAACCGTCAATATGAGATTCCTGTAGTTCATCCAGTCTGTCCAATGCGGTTTTGACCTGTTTGAATGCCATTTCCATTTTTTTAATCCTTATTTCATATGCCTTTTTTCATTTTCATACCGGTCAGACAGAGATGGCACTGAATCGTTGGGTCGTTCCGGCGCTGCCATACCCTGAAACTGCTGCGGGTCGACTGTTTCGTTTTATGGGGTTAGCCACTCCCGCCTTACTGCCTTTGGTGGATTTTCCCATGACATCGGTTTCCCAGATGTCGTGTAATTTTTTGATATAGGCTTCTGTTCTGTCAAGAATTTGAAGGTTATTGGTCAGGGAAACCTTTGGAAGCTCTGCAAGAATAGCCGAATAAAGTCCCCTTAGAAACAGGGTGCTTTCATCCTGCATTTTCGGATCAACCGAGGCATTCAGTTCAGAGATAATAGCAATGACCTTGCTTAAATTTTCTCCCCGTTTTTTTATGTTCTTCTCCTGTATTCCTTCTCTAGTTAATCGGAGACGATCCAATGCGCCTTTATACAGCAGGAGGATTAATTGTTCCGGTTCCATGCCGTCATAATGGTTGCTCAAATAGGTGTTAACCTGGGCAAGTGCTGTCATTTATACCTCCTGGATAGGTAATGGTTGCTTTGAATTTAAAAACGTGTTGATGATTGGAATCTGCCCCATGACGTGTCCTTAATTTCTTATTTAGTTGTTGTATTATTGAAAGAGTCGATCATGGACTGCATATAGGAAGATTCTGAGTTAATCTGCCGGACAAAAGAATCCAGTCGTACAAAATCGTTGGTCAATGTTTGATACCGTTTGTCCAATTGTTCCGTGGCCGTTAAAATATCCTTGTTCAGACGTTCCATCCTTGTTTTTGCCGCGGAAATTTCTGTGGAAACAATTCCGCTCGAATCGACCATGGCGGTTATTCCATCGTTGATGATTTCTCCCATCCCCGGGATACCGGCATCGGTGTCTCCGATAAAAAGGGCGGTCACCGCATCTGGATTTGCTGCCAGGGCCTGGTCCAGGAGGTCTTCGTCAAACCCCATGGTGCCGTCCCGGTTTATTTCAAGACCGATATCTGCCAGGCTGCCATACTGGGATGAGGTATTTATCGAGGTGCTCATCAATGTTTTAAGTTTAGTGAGCATGCTTTTTGCCGTGTATGATTCCGACAAGGGGTTTGTTTCTGCCTCTGTTGTGGTATCTTCCGCCGTATCGGTTGTTGTCGTGCCTTTTATTTCCTTGACCAGGTCATTGAACTTGCTCACCAGGGAAAGGATGGTCTCTTTGATGGTATCGGTGTTTTTTTGGATGCTCACCGATGATTCACCGATTTTTTTCAGGTTCAGGGTTGCGCCGGAAACCACATCGGTGATGGCGTCGTTTGTTTGACGCTGATAGGAGATCCCATCAATTGTAAAATGGGCATTCAAAGACTCACCGTTCGCTCCGTTCACCTCGGTCATGGGAAGATTCTGGATGGAAATCCGGTGGTCTTCTCCAGAGGCTTTGGAGGTTAATGTGAGCCGGTAGGGATCGGTCCCATCCCCGGTATCAATGACCGTTGCTTTGACCCCTGGATTGTCCGTGGCTGAATTGATTAAATCCGCGGTTTCCTGGTAGGTGGTACCCGGAGGGATGCTCAGGAACATGGGCTCTTCATCATCGGCACGGCTGATACTGATGATGGAATCTGCCTTTACATAATTAAACCCGGTCAGGCTGATCTGGGAATCAGCGCTGTTTCCCCCGTCTGCCGCTGAAAGGCGAAGGTAATATTGAGACCCATTTTTTTCCACACTGGCAGTGACAAGAGTTTGTCCTGAATCATCTTCGTTGGCATCGGAAGTGTTAATGGCATCTGCTATATCGGATAAGCTCAATCCAGAATCAAGGCTGATATTAATGGACTGCTGGGTGCCTGCCGCCCCATACAAAATTTCCATGGACTCGGCCTGGGTGGTGACGGTGTCGTTAAGACTGGTGATGCCTGTTTCCGGTTCCGTGGAGATCAATGCGTCCGGGCTCGCCACCCCCACTGTCTGCCAGGAGTTGTAACGGGCTTTCTGGGTAATCTCCAGGGAAAAGCTTGAGGCGGATATCCCATCATTTACGGTGACCGATGCAATTTCCTCATCGGTCACGGTCACGGTGTTTTTCAGAAAATCGGATTCAAGAGAGAGAGAGAGGGCATCGGATTTCATGGTAAATAGCTTTGCATTCACGCTGTTATAGGCATCAATCTCTTTTTGGAGTGATGTCTTTGTGTTCTCTTTGCGTGTTATCTGGGTCTTATCGGCTTCCTTGAGCTGATCTAAAATGCTCTGAAGTTCAAGTCCTGATCCCAACCCCAATGTGGTGATTGAGCCTGTCGCCATGGCATCCTCCGTCCTTCTGTCTTTATGGGTGTGTAGCTTTTTTCATACCTTAAACACTATTATCGGATACTGGCATAAAAAACATAAGAAAAAAAGCCCCGGAAAAATTTTTCCGGGGCTTTTATGTCAGGCCAGGGCCTGGGTTAAATGGTTATGTTGTCAAAAATTACCTACTGGAGTAAGCTCAGTACACCCTGGGCGCTGGCATTGGCCTGGCTCATGGCAAAGGTACCGGCCTGCTGCAGAACCTGCATCTTGGTGAAGTTGGCAGATTCCTCTGCAAAGTCAACGTCACGAATACTGGATTCTGCCGAGGACACATTTACACGGGTGGTGGAAATGTTGGCAATGGTTGAGGTTAACTGATTCTGAACAGAACCCAAGTCTGCCCTGTTTTTGTCCAGATCCTTGAGGGCCGCATCCGCTACCGCAATGGCAACCTGGGCATCTTCCTGGGTGAGAACACTCAGGTCGGACAGCCGGTTGACAACCGATTTGCTGGCCTCTGCCGTTGCAAAGTTGCTGGATGCATCGTTGGGGGCCAGCTGGGTGCCGGCGGCCAGGACAGACCCGTTCTGGAGGGTCATGTCAGAGGTCAATGTGGTATCCGCCCCCAGTGTAACGGCCTGTTCCAGGATGGTGCCCGCGGTATATAGAGTGCCGTCCTGTGCGGTGATGTCGGTGGTCAGGTAGGTGTTCTCGGCAACCACACTGCCTGCTGCCAGGGTGGATCCTGCCTTCATCAACATGTCCGTATCCGTGGACACGGTCTCATCATTGGCCAGGGTGATGACGCCCCCGATCTCAGACCCGCTGGTGAGCACAGATCCGTCCGCCAGGGTGGAACCCACCGCCAGGGTGAAGTCATTGGTCAGGGTGATGTTTTTGTTCAGATCCACTTTCCCGCCCACGGTGGAGCCATCGGCGATGGTGAATGAGTTGTTGACAATCAGCTTGGAGCCTGCGGTAATGCTGGCATCCGCCTGGAGGGTCATGTTTCCTTTGATGGTGACCTTGGCCGCCACATTGGAACCGCTTGCCAGGGTGGAATCGTTAATGAGCTTGGATCCTGCCTGGAGGGTCATGTCCTGGGTCAGGGTCATGTCGGAGCCGGTTTCGATCTTGGCACCCACATAGGACCCGGTTTTCAGGGTACTGCCGCTGGCAACGATGGAGCCTGCCTGGAGGGTCATGTCCCGGTCCAGGGTGGTGGCACCGCTGGAAACAAATTTGGCGCCTATGTTGGAGCCGGCTTTCAGGGTACTATTCCTCGCGATAATGGAGCCTGCCTTCAGGACCATGTCGTCGTCTATGGTTTGTTTTGTATCTTGGGTCGTAACATCAGCTCCGAAAGAAGATCCGTTTTTGAGGGTGCTGATACCCTTGAGTTTGGATCCCACATTCAGGGTCATGTCGTTCACCAGGGTGGTGGCATACCCACTGGCGGTAACGACCTCGGCACCAACGTAAGAACCGGTGGCCAACTTCGTGCTTCCCCCGTTTGTGTTGACAAGCTTTGACCCGGCGTTCAGGATCATGTCGTTGGTCAGGGTTGTTGTGGAAATGGAAGTTGTGACATCCGAATCCAAATAGGACCCTGTGGCCAGTTTGCTCGATACCGAGGTGCTGGTGAGGACCGATCCTGCCTTCAGAGTGATATCTTCAGCCCAGTTGGTGACGGCCAGTCCTGTGGTGGTCACATTGGCACCAAAGGTGGAGCCTGCGCCAAGAACACTGGCTTGGGATGAAGTCGCTTTCCCAAGAATACTGCCGGCCTTCAGGTTGGTGATGCCGCCGGCAGTCAGGGTCTGGGAAGCGCTTATGGAGGTGAAGTAGTCTTGGTCTAAGACCCCGCTGACAACTTTGGTAACCGCGCCGGACTGGACGGTGAGCCATTGGCCTGCGGCCAGGGTGGTGTTGGCTTTAATATAAGAGCCCGAAGCAATCCTTGAATTGTTGGTCAGCAGACTGTCTGCCGTGGAGGTGTACGCCCCGGATTTAAGGGTGACATTTGAGGTCACAACCGTACCCTTACCTATGGTGGAGCCTGATCCCATGACGGATCCGGCTTTCAGAAGGCTGTCCTGTACAGTTGCCGTAGTGGCCTGGCCGGATTTCAACAGGACGTCTCCGCCCACCACTGAGTTGCGAGCAATGACCGAACCGGATCCTATGGTGGAAGTGGCTTTTAAAAGGCTGTTTCCAACCAATGTGGAGGTGGAGCCAGCTTTGAGCGTCGTGTCACCGCCCACGATGGAGCCTGCGGCAATGGTGGCCCCCGATCCGATTTTGGATCCGGCTTTCAGGGTACTTGCTGTCGTCGTTGAGCTGGTTTGACCGGAAACTAAAATAATATCTCCTCCGACAACCGAATTGGCCGCTATTTTGGAGCCTGACGCGATGATGGATTTGGAGGCCAGAAAGCTGTCCCCCACGGTCTGGCTGGTCGCTCCACTGGTGAGGAAACTTCCTCCCAGGGTGGTGTTGGCTGCAACGGTGGTGGCGGCTTTGAGGATCGAAGCCTCCTTGACGAGGCTCTCTCCCACGGTCTGGGTGGTGTTTTTGGAGGCACTCATGATCGCATTTCCGCCTAAAACTGTGCCTGCGGCGATTTCCGTGGTACTTTTGAGAATTGAGCCTTCAGCAATGGTGCTCGTGCCGGTGGTGGAAGAGGTGTTCTGTATCTGGACCGTGTCTGTGATATCGGATCCGCTTGCCAGCTCAGTGTTGGCGATGAGTATGGAACCGGTGGCAAAGGTGGAGCCCTGGGAGGTGATAATGTTGGGGTTGCTGATGTCGTTGCCGGTGATGGTCTGGCCCGTTATCCAGCCAGCTGATAAAGCCGTCTTATCCGCCAGAACAGAGCCTTGCTTCAGGGTGGAGTTCATGGTGGTTTCCCCTGAGGTGCCCTTGGTTTCCAGGGTGTTGGTCAGGGCGATGGCGGAACCTCCACCAACGTTGTTGACCACAATTTCACTGGATCCGGTCTGGTTGAGGGTGACGAAACCCACTGTGGTGAGGTCGTCTTCTCCTTGCATCCGGAGTACTGCTTTGGTACCGTTTCCTGCTGTCAGGTCGTTGGCCGTGGCGCCGGTTTCTACCTTGATGGCCCTGTCGTCCGAGGAGGTCAGGGTTAAAATACCCGATGCGTTCACCGAGGCCACCACGCCGTGACCGGATGTTTTGGAGTTGATGGCCTTGACCAAAGCACCGTCGGCATCGTTGGTCTGTACCGAAATGGCACCAATGGTTTCCCCATTGATGCTGAATCCCTTGTTGGTAGTGCCTGACGCAACATTCAGAGCGGTCTGGCTTCTCACGGTTGCAGAGGCGGATACCCCCAGGCTGTCACTGAGAAGGTTTATGGCATCGGCCACGGCGCCCATGCTGTGTTCCCTGTCGATGGAGCCTTTGGTAAGGGACACATCCACGGACTTGATGTTGAAATTCTTGTTCTGGAGATTACTGAAGATACTCAGATCCACAGTACCTTCCTTGCCGTCTTTGAGGGTCAGCTGACTTGAAGTGGTGTGACCGATCTTGGTGGATTCCGAGCTTGCGATGGATATTCCCACGGTCTCCCCGGAATATGCACCAATCTGGAACTGCTTGTTGGTGAAGGCACCGGAAAGCAGCTTTTGATTATTAAAAGAGGTGGTCTTTGCAATGACATCCAATTCTTCCATCAGCTTGTTGATATCCGCCTGGATGGCAGATCTGGATTCCGTGGTCTGTCCGTCCTGGGCTGCCTGGATACTCTTGGTTTTGATCGTGTTGATGATATTGATGGATTCGTCCAGGGCCGCATCAGCGGTCTGTACAATATTGATACCGTCGTTGGCGTTTTTAATGGCCTGCCCAAGACCATTGGCCTGGGATTTAAGTGAATCGGCAATGGACATGCCGGATGCGTCGTCGGCTGCCTTGTTGATTCTGAGTCCGGATGACAGTCTTTCAAGGGAACTTGAAAGGGCATTGTCGTTTTTAATCATGTTTTTGTGTGCGTTGAGAGATGCGACGTTGGTGTTGATTCGAAGTGCCATGTTTTTTCCTCCATGTTGTGTTGTTCCCGGGAATCCTTTCCCGGACATTTTGCATAAAAAAATTCCAAATTTCAGCGTCAGATTTTGCTCAGGGGGCCTACCAGGATCACCTCCTTTGTCCTGAATATTTCCAACGCTAAAAATAAGTATCGGATCTATTTTAAAATTCTTTAAAAAAATAACTTAAGGTTGCATTTTTTTTTCCCGATTGTAATTATGAACTTAAAATGGGTGGAAATGGCAATACTCAAATGGAGACTGGATAGATGGGCGTGTCGGAAAAAACGGTTTATGAAAACAATATATCCCTGTTAAAGAAAAACCATCCTTTGGCGTGGGGCGCTCTTTCCATGGCCAAAAAGCCCGATAAAATGGAGTCTTCCCATGAAATAGAGTTGGTTTTTACCGACAACGGCAGACCCAATCTTCTGGTTAAAGGTGCAAGGGGTGATACTGTTCTGATACATGATGGGGAAGAACCCGGCAGAGAGTCTGATTCTTTTCTTTCAATGATTGGACAGGATTCCACGGGGGGGGCATTGGTGTTTGGGATGGGGTTGGGCTATTTGCCCCTTGAATTATTGAAACAGAAAAAAAAGCTTCAGTACATTCTCGTCTTTGAACTTGAGCCTGAATATTTTCGTATTGCCCTGGAACAAATGGATCTGACCTCCCTCCTGGATGACAAGCGGGTGATTCTCGCCATCGGATATCCGGAAAATGTTGCCGGGTTGCTCCGTCCCGTAAAACGTGCACTGATGTTAGAAGATATTCATACCCATAAATTTCTTACGTGTTTTGAGCTCAATTCGGACTATGAGAAGCTTTCTTCGGCTGTTTTCAATCTTGTCAGCGAGTATAATATTGAGGGTGCCACCCAGTCCCTCCATGGAAAAACATTTGTCGAAAACAGATTAAAACATCTCACTTCCATGCCCCATGACAACCGGCTGGAAGAACTTGCCGAAAAATTTAAGGGAGTTCCGGCCCTGATCGTTGCTGCCGGCCCTTCACTTGATAAAAATATCCAGGAGATCAAACGGGCCGTTGGCAAGGCGGTAATCATTTCAGTGGATACTGCCCTTCCCGCGCTTTTGAAACAGGGCATAAAACCCGATTTTATTACCTCCATAGATTATAATTCCCCCACCTATGAAAAAATAGCCGACATGGCCTTGGATCCAAGGAGCCGAGAGATTAGTCTTATCTGTACCTCCTGGGTGGCGGCCACTGTTTCAAAAACATTTCCCGCAAAAACCATTTTCTGGGCATTTGGGGGAACCGCCTTTGAAAATTGGATCAACCATGCTTTGGGCGGGAGCATGAGCATTGGAGGGGCCGGAACCGTTGCCCACTTGAATTTCTTATCGGCCAAAATATTGGGATGTGATCCGGTGATTTTTGTGGGACAGGATCTTGCGTATTCTTATAGTAAAGAGCATGCCTCGGAGGTGGTTTTCACCGGAACGGAAACCATGGAAAAAATCTTGAAAGATGCGGTTTGGGTAAAGGGGGTTACTGAAGCAAAAGTCCCCACAACCAGGGGGATGCACGGTTACAGACTTTTATTTGAAGAATGGATAGAAACTACTGAAGGCAGGGTGATTAACGCCACCGAAGGGGGGGCGTGGATTGAGGGGGCCGAGCATATGCCCCTTTCCGAGGCTATCGATCTGTTTTGCAGCCATGATATTTGCCTGGATATTGAATCCGGAGGCAACCGGATTGATCCTTCCAAGGCCATGGTTTCCATGCTGAAAAAAGTGGAGCAGGCTGAAAAAATGATCAAAAAAACCGGCAGGCTTGCGGATAAGGTTATCGGGGAAGTCAGTAAGCTCAAGGGGAAAAACCGAAAAATAACCTGTTTGAATATGCTCCCCCATAAACTCTACAAGCAGATTCTTACCCTGGATTCTTATTACAATGAAGCGGATAAAAATCGGTTGTGGCATATGTTTGATGAGATGACCATGGAAGGGCTCCGGCAGAATGAGAGGGAAATAAATGAGATCGAAAGGCTCGAAGGGGTACCGGAAAAGTATCTGGAGTGGCTCTCCAAAAGTGTGAAGCGAACCGACCGGGTCAATGGAATACGGCAGAAGAATTTGGATGAGTTTAAAGGCAAACTCAATTTTCTGATCTCTTTTTATGCCGATGAGAAAAGGCTATTGGGCCGGGTTGATAACGGCCGGATGGATCTGGCAGATGTCCTTTCTCTGGCAGAGATCTACTTTCAAAATGGTGACTACACCCTTCTGGATAATTTTTTGAATACCTATGCCAGGGAAGAATCTTCGGCTTTATATTATTATAGAGGCGTGATTTCATTGTATCGAAGAGCATATGAGAACGCCGAGAAATTTTTTGACCAGGCATTGACACTGGATGATACATTCAAAGAGAAAATAGATGCCAAACGGCGGGAGATGGCTGAGTATTACTATGATTGGGCCCTGACAGTTCCCTTTAACTCCCTGAGCGATCTGGAAAGTCAAAGCGGGATATATATGCGTTTAAAAGGGCTGAAATGTTTTTCCGGGCATGCGCTTTTGACAGATGGGTTCTGGGAGCTTGCGAAAAAAGATCTTGAGAAAGTGCTTCAAAATGTTCAGGAAGGGGGGGCTGAAGCCCGATCCTTTAACAAGGAGACCCTGAGAGCCTGGGTTGGGCTATTAATAAAGGCAGACCCGATTCATCAATGTATACCGAGAGATGTTCAGGTGGCATTTTTCCGCCATTACGGGAAAATTTTATTGGATGAAAAAAAGTTTGATAAAGTTTTCGAAAATTATAAAAGCGCCCTGTCCCTGATGCCTGACATGCCTGAACTTTATGTTGCATTGACGGATCTTTGTTTTTCAATGGAAAAGTTTGATGAGGGATTTCAATATCTCCGGACTGCGGTCTCTCTGGATCGAAATTATGCGGTTTACTGGAACAATATCGGGGACAATCTCCAGGCCCGGGGAGATTTTAAGGGTGCGATCATTTCCTATGAAAATTATTTTACAGCTTTTCCTAAAAAAATAGAAAGCCTGAAGAAAATATGCGACTGTCATTTAAATCTGGGCAATATGGAAGCTGCTGAAGATGCCCAAAGGCAATTTGAGAATTTGAAGGGTAATGTGGGGCGTAATTCATAGTTAAAAATTCATGACACGAATGAGTAAAAAATACTAAAAAACCGCTATGGGGACAATGAAAAATGAAAAATTTGAGAATATATCTATGTGATTTTGTACATAATTACTTCAGGGCACCCAAGGATACCTATACCGTCCCCCTTAATATCGGGCTCATCGGTGCCAATGTCAAAAAAAGGCTTGGCGTTTCCGTTGAGGTCAAACTATTCAAGTATCCAGATGTGCTCATAGAAACGGCAAAATCTTTGCCTCCCCATATCATCGGATTTTCATGCTATATGTGGAACGAAACCCTCTCCATGCATGTTGCAAAAATGATAAAGACGTATTATCCCGGAGTTTTGACGGTATTCGGCGGACCCAATATAGACCCTTCTGTCAATGCATTGGGGGCATTGCTTCAACATCATTCCTATATTGACTATATTGTCCCATTTGAAGGGGAACAGGTGTTCGCAGACATTGCAGCCTCTTTTCTGGAGACGCAACGCATAGAAAAATTAAAGGAGAAAACGATTCTCGGGGCTGCAAGCTATGCTGATAAATTGTGTTATATAGAAGCGGAAATAAAAAAAAACAGGAATATTGAGTATCCTTCTGCCTATCTTTCCGGGATGCTGGACGAATTTTTGGCAGATCCCTATCTTCACCCCCTGTTTGAAACCAATCGGGGATGTCCATTTTCTTGCACCTATTGTGTCTGGGGATGCTCCAACAACAACTCCATGAGAATGTGGCCCCATGAGCAGATAATGGATGAGTTCGATTATGTGGATAAAAGAGCTGCTAATAGAGATTCATGGATCATTGCAGACGCTAACTTCGGTATTCTAAAACGGGATATCGAGTTCGCTGAACGGTTGGGATACATCAGTGAAAAAGCGCCCGGCATTAAACATATTATTGTTTGGGATACCAAGAATAATATGAACAGGACCATTGAAATAGCTGATAAATTGAAAAAAAGAAACAACTCGCTCATCGCATTTCAATCCCTGGATGAAGATGTCCTCAGGAATGTGAAAAGAGATAATATTCGTCTTTCTTCCCTTATTAAACATATTGATTATCTAAAGTCCAGGAATATCAATACAGAAACCCATATCCTCACGGGTCTTCCCGGAGAAACATATGAAAATCATTTAAATTCCCTTAAGAAATGTTTTGATTTTGGCATCCAGGAGATAACGGCAAATGAAACCATGATGCTTTCCGGTTCTGAGATGGCAATGGAAGAGACCCGAAAAAAATATGAAATGAAAACCAAATACCGCTTGCAGAGAAACGCCTATGGATATTATTGGGATAACTGGATCATAGAATCCGAAGAGTTGATCACCCAGACAGATTCAATGGATGAGGATCAGAACCTGAAGTTGAAATTACTTCATTTCTTCATCTGGCTTTTTTGGAATTCCAATATTTTAAAACCGCTTTTGGCAGCCGCCATTTCCCGGGGGATCAATCCTGTGGATATCCTGGGGCGAACAATGGATGCTGGGGATAAAATATCTGCCACCTATTCCAACCTTTTGTCCGATTACCTGGTAGAAGCAAAACATGAACTTTTTGATACAAAGATGAGTTTGAATTTATTCTATACAAGTCGGGAGGATACGGCCCAGGCCTTAAAATCATTTGTTTATTTGAATCATAAATTTGCCCCCATGATTTTATTCAATTCAAATATTGTTCAGCGCATTGTTGACTTTATGGAAAAGGATATTTGTGACCACGGGATATCTTCCGGATGCAAATTTGATTTAGGAGAAATCAAGATGTTTACCCTGAAAAGACTGTGTCTGGATCTGGCGGATATCGATAGTACCAGGGAAATATCCATCACCAAAGGAACAGCCGATTATCTCGCCCAAAACGGGTTTATTCCTACGGCACCGGGCAGCATGAACGCCTCTACCCTTCTATTGACGCTATTGACAAAGGAAAAAATCAAGGGAAAGCTTAAGGATATCCATCACCTTGACCATGGGAACTTGGGACAGTTATTGATTACCTTGCCGTTTCTTAAGGATATCATCTATTCGGCAGAATATACTGACCTGATTTCAGCCTGATAGGGGAGTGGGACTATTTATCTATCAGGATACATTTCGGCTGGGAATGATTTTTATAGCGAATCACATAGGTTTGGGTATCACATGGGAAGTACAGTGTGTGTTCAAAATCAAAATCCAGGCGTTGATCGTTTTTAATTTTGGTCTGTGTCTGTTTCAACGCATTTGCGAAGAACAACCGCATGGATAAACCCATTCCGTGTTCCATGTGTTTTATGTAGCGGCCGTCGATATTCTCTTTTGAGTAAATTTCCATTTGAACGTCGAAACCATTTTTTTTCAAATCATTTACAAACAAGCGTTTTGCTTCTGTATCGGAAATGACATCCACCTTGGCGTGTACGCATCGGTAGATGGTTTTTCTGTTGCTTGTCTTACCCATCACCTCCAGATGATTTTCCGGAAAACTTCTTATCTGTTTCCGGTTTTCATTGAAATAATTCGGCATAAAGGGCTGGTGGGTCCATGGTGAGAGGACATTTAACGAAAGAATGACGTTGGAAGACAGATAACCTTCAAATTCTGTCAGGTTCTGTTCCTGGCCGTTGATATATTTCAAATTGGGTGTAGCCCAGGAAGAGTTATCAAAGATCGCATTCAGGGTGCAGGGTGCCAGTTTTGATATGAGGTTGGCAATATAGCCGCCATATGAACTGCCAATGGCATAGATGGTTTTCGGAATATGGGGGTGTTTAAGGAACAGATCATTGATGGCAAAGATATGATCCAGAGCCGGAAGGATTCCAAAGTTCTGGTACTCCTTGTTGCCTGGAACGAGAGTTCCTGGAATGACCAAAGGCGTTGTGGGATCCGCTTTCATTTCAGCTGCCTTAAACATAATATCATCGATGTTCTCATGGTGGGTGAGTCCAGTGAATGACCGAAGCAGTGTTAACGTCTCCGTTTCTATTGTAATGGCGGCTCCGTTATCAGGACGGGAAAAAATGCAGTGGTAGTCAACCGACAGGCAGGCCATCTGGTAGTCTTTGCAGATATGGTTTTGAAAATTTTTCCTGTAAGATCCGGCATCCTCTCCGAATCCGGCAATATAAACCACCAGGCCTGCAATTTCACCCTGGTCCGGTATTGCAACGGCGTAATCAACGGTTCTTTTTATATCACTTACGAGTTCAAAATCACCATGGGCATCAATGGTATGTTGAAAAAGGGTCATCCTGTTTTCCTCAAGTTGTTGATCGGGCCTAGCGGCATACAATTTTTAAATCGTGTTCCACCATCATGGCCACTAACTGGGGAAATTGGATTTTTGGCTCCCAACCCAGAATCCTCTTGGCTTTGGAGGCATCTCCGATCAAAAGATCTACCTCTGCCGGGCGATAGAATTTTTTATTGATTTTCAGGCGGACTTTCCCTGTTTTTTTCTCAACCCCTTCCTCATCCATGCCTTTCCCACGCCATTCAATAGGCATCTCGGCACAGGCAAAGGCGTTTTCACAAAATTCCCGTACCGAGTGGGTTTTTCCTGTGGCGATTACAAAATCATCGGGTTCTTTTTGCTGAAGCATTAAATGCATGGCCTGGACGTAGTCCCCGGCATATCCCCAATCTCTTCTGGCCTCCAGATTGCCTACTTCGAAATGCTCAATCTGACCGGCATGTATCCGGGCCACGCTGTGGGTGATTTTCCGGGTAACAAATTCCAACCCCCGCAGGGGGGATTCATGGTTAAAAAGAATGCCGGAGCAGGCAAACTGGTTATAGCTTTCCCGGTAGTTGATGGTGATCCAGTGTCCGTATGCCTTGGAAATGCCATAGGGACTCCGGGGGTAGAAAGGGGTTTCTTCGTTCTGGGGTACGGATTGAACCTTGCCGAACATCTCGCTTGAGGATGCCTGGTAAAATCGGGCTTCAGGTACAATCCGCCTGGCGGATTCCAGCATTCTGGTGACTCCGATGGCGGTGAATTCACTGGTTAATACCGGCTGGGTCCATGAGGTCGGGACAAAACTCATGGCCGCCAGATTGTAGATCTCATCGGGCCGGGTGTCTTCCATGACCTGCATGAGAGAGGTCTGGTCCAGAAGATCGGCAAGGTGGATGCTAATATCATCCATGAGATGGTGGATTCGGTCATCTACCATTGTACTGGATCTGCGTGCCATCCCGCAAACTTTATATCCGGAGTCCAGGAGGTGTTTGGCAAGATAGGAACCATCCTGTCCTGTGATGCCGGTGATCAATGCTGTTTTCATAAATTCTCCTTTTGAGCTGGGTTTTCCTAAGTTATCATAATTTAGGCATGCCCGGTGCTTTGATTTGGGTCTAAGTCAGGGATTCTTTTCCAAGCGCGGTGTCGACACACGCCCAATAGGTATGGGATCGCACCAGTGCTTGTGCTTTTGCTTTTCCCTGTGCTGCAATTTTTTCAATCTTGGCCTCATTGTTTAAATGATCGGCAATGGTCTCCACGGCCTGACTGGAAGATGAAAATGCTATAAAATGAACCCCGGGTGTGTAATATCGTCTGATTCCAGGAATATCGGGTGCAACCAATAAGCTGCCGCAAATCAATACTTCTGTATACCGATAGATAAAATGGGGGAGCCAGTTCCAGTCTCTGCGGTTGTCTACCTGCTGCTCCGCCGTTGTTACTACCATGGAGGCATTGATCAGGGTCTGCCAATATTCCGAATCCGGCCCCCGTTTGTTCTCCATCCGGCGTCCTTTGATTTCAAGGTTAAATCCTCTGGCCGTGAGACCCTTTGAGATATCATTTAACAACGTGATTCTTGGTTCATACAAGGACCCTGCAAACACAGCTGTGGGTGCTCCTCCTCGGGGCTTATTCCTGGAAAGTTCATTGATCTGGTCCATGGTAGTTTCGGAAAATGGCATTAGACTCGGTCCGATTAACCGTTTATGGGGAAATATGGGGTGAACTTCTCGAGGAAGCATGAGGCTTACCACCAGACCTGTTCTGGCGGTAATAACAGCACATTGGGCCCGCCAGGCCCGCACCGGAAGATCGGTGAGGGACGTGATCGGCGTGATATTGTGCCAGTATAGCAGGAACGATATTTTAAAACTCTGATACAGACCGATCAACCATTGCTGACTTCCCGTACGTGGACTATACAGATAGTGTGTGGGTGAAAGTTCTGCAATCGTCTGTTTTAACTGCTCAAGATAATTTTTATCCCGGGTGATGATCACTTTATGCACCTGCTTCGATCCAAGAAAATCGCAGGCAGAGGCATAGAGTTCTTTGTATTCGATGATTTCCCAACCTCCGGAACCCGCCTCGATACACAGTATGCTGGGTTTGTTTTTTTTGGGCCTTTTGACAAGATTTCGAGCCATTCCCACAAAAAACAGCAAACACCAGTTGATCCAATAGGGGAAAAATACCCCCCGGGGGATGAGCCAATTTCTAATAAAAAGGCCCATGGCCTTTGGTGTTTTTCCGGTCATTATTTTTGACATTTTAATTTCCGTAGTCCTTAGTTTCCTGGGATTTTTTGTGACTTAATATTTATATTTTTCGTATTCCCAATCACCGTGGCCGGTACCCCCCCGGCAATGGCGTAATCCGGAATATCATGGGTTACCACTGCATTTGCCGCAATGATGACGTTATTTCCAATGGTCACACCGCCGGAAATCACAGCTCCAGAGGCAATCCATGTGCCGCTTCCTATGTGGATATCAAATCCCTGTGTGGGAACTTCTTCTTCTCCACCTCCCCAAAATTGGCTTTTGTTTTCTGAATTTAAGGATGCCCTGGAACCTTCCTTGAACCGGTGCCGCCCGGTCAGGACCATCACGTTGTATCCGAAAATGGTATTGTCCCCCACATGGATGGATCCGCTTGAAAGATTAAACAGTGTATTTGCAAGGCCGACCCGGTGTCCCAAAGAAAGTTTTCCCGCATTTCCCTCGACATAGGGGGTGTAATACAAATAGTATTTAATTACCTGGATTAACGGACGAACCGGTTTTCTTAATTTGTGCTTCAAGGTGTTAAAAAAGCCCATTAGCTCAGTCTTCCTTCAAAATTTTGGTTGAAGCAGAGTTTATAGAAACTTATTGGATTTCGCTATTTTAGGAGAAACCCATAACCCATTTCCCGTGTACAGCCTTCCCTGATGCGTATCCCGGGTATCATATAGGTTGACAAAGTGATACCCCTGCTGGCTCATGAATGTGGCGATGTCCCAGAAAAATGCCTGGTTTACCCGGTAGGGGACAAAAAAAACTTCGGTCATTACCACCCCGATGGCTTGGGATTTCAAAAGATCAAGGCTTCCTTTCAGCACCTCAAGATCGTACCCTTCCGTATCGATTTTTAAAATATCTATTTTTTCAAGGGATTGTTTCTTAATTATGCTGGGTACGGACAGGCTTTGTACCTCAAATTCATTTGTGATGTTGTGATCTCCGGACGGTACGCGTTCGTTAAGCCCGTCTATGGGTTTAAGAACACCGGCAACGGCACTTTCTTTGGTTAAAAGGTAACGCAGGGTTCCATCTTTTGCTCCTGCTGCCACGGGAAGACATGAAATGTCCCGGCCCTCGCCTTGAATG
>JAHIVS010000148.1 GCA_018816605.1 Pseudomonadota bacterium | reverse complement strand
GGGGTCATCGGTCTGGTATACGGCATGGCCAAGCCCCATTATCAGGCCTCCCTTGTCCAGGATATCCTTGATATAACCGTCGATTTTATCAATGGATCCAATCTGTTTTAACATTTCCATGACCCTTACATTGGCACCGCCGTGGAGGGCTCCCGAAAGGGATCCGATGGCAGCGGATATGGAGGCGTAAATATGGGCTTTTGTGGATGCCACCTGTCGGGCTGTAAAGGTGGAGGCATTAAACGAATGTTCGGCATGGAGGACCAGGCAGGTGTCAAAAAAATGGGCGGTCTCCTTGTCCGGTTTTTCCCCCTTGAGCATGTACAGAAAATTGGCGGCATGGTTCAGGCTGTCGTCCGGTGGGATGGGGTCTTTATTGTTTCGGATGCGATCCCAGGCTGCGGTAAGGATGGCAATCCCGGCAATAAGGTTTTCTGCGCTGAATAGGGTGTTTTCCATGCCCTCTTTTCCGGCGTTGGCATCGGTCTGCATCAGCAAGGGGGTGGCCATCTGGAGGACATCCATGGGATTTGTGTCCTGGGGCAGTGAGCGTAAAAATCCAAACAGATTTTCCGGAACCCTGCGTTTGTTCTTCAGGCTCTGGTCAAAATCTGCCAGTTCTTTTTTTTGGGGCAGGCGTTCATAGAGGAGTAAAAAGCAAATCTCTTCAAAATTTGCCTTTTCTGCCAGGCCTTCAATGGAATAGCCCCGATAGATGAGTTTGCCTTGTTTGCCCAGAACATCACAGATCTTGGAACTTGCGACCTGAATTCCCCGGAGACCGGTATTTAAGACAGGTGTACATTCATTCATGAGCATCTCCTTTTAAAACTAAAATATTTTTTCAGGGGGTCTTCTTTCCGGGACATATTGGGCGTCAAATTCATTGTTGTTCAGTGCGCTTGAGACATACAGTCCGCAATAGCAGGTGCCGAACTCTTCCAGATCCGGGGCCCTGTATTCACAGGGGCAGAAGATATCCCTGTCTTTTTCCTTGTCTCCGCAGGCCAGGCGGCAGGGACAGGCCATATATCCGTAGCGGTCCTTGTTTTTCAAAAGGGAGTCCAGCAGTTCAAATACCAGGTCCCTGTCCTTGTTAAAATAGATGCCCCGGGCTTCCTGGGATTTTTTCAGTGCCGTGTAGAGTTGTTCAACTTTCATTTTTTATTCCCAATGCCTCCTTGATTTCTTTTTCTTTGTATCCGACAATCACGGTTTTGTTAATTTTGATGGTGGGAAAAGAACATCGCGGATTCAAGCTCTTTATATCTGCCAGAATGGCTTTGCGTTCCTCTCCTTCCAGGTCATCCACTTGTACATAGTCATATTCCACATCGCAGTCAGTCAAAAGCTTTTTTGTCGACTTGCAGTGGCTGCAGGTGCTTAATGCATATAATATGGGTTTTTCCGCCGTCATTATGATCTCCTTGAAATTTAAGGTCTGTTCATGAAAATGAGGTGAACATTTGGAATCGGGAAAATTTATTTTTCATAATTTCCCCGTCATTTTATTTGATTCCAATAATAGTTTGCATATTTTGTGTTGTTTTGGCAAGGTTAAAGTCATCCTTGTGGTGGGCATTTGAATTTAATAAAAGACCAGGATGGTCTGATTTTTGCTAAGATTCTAAGGATGTGTTCATTTGAATTAAAATTTAAAGGAGACCCTCAATGAGCCTGTGGTATTGCTCTGTATGCCATTCCGAATTGACAACCCGGGAAAAACCCGCTGTCTGTGATACCTGTCAATCCGATGACCGGATGATCATGGAATCGGCTTTGATACCAAAAACCCCGGAAGATGTCCGGGACGCTGCACGGAAAAAAATGAAGGGTATCTGTGCGGCCTATCCCTCCTGTGATGGAAATTTTGATAAAATCTGCCAGAAAGAAGCCTATGGAAAGCCCATCGGGCTCGGGGGCGCAGGGTCAGGACAGTCTTTCCGGGCCAATGGGGCAGCCCTTGCAGCCATCCGCCTGAATATGTCCGTTGTCGGGGAGCACTTTGAACCAGACACCCGGTGTTCCTTTTTGGGGATGGATCTTGCGTTTCCGGTGCTGGCCTCTTCCACGGCAGGGGCAGAAAAATACAATGACGCCATTGATGAGACCAGTTTTTGCAAGTCTGTTCTCCTTGGATCAAAAGAGGCGGGGACCATCGGCCTGAGGGGGGATACCTGGTTTTACACGCCGGAGAACAATCCCAGCCTCAGGGCCATGAAAGCCTGCGGCGGATACGGTATTCCCATATTCAAGCCCAGGTCCCAGGAGGTGCTCAAACGCCTGATAGAAACGGCCCAATCTTATGGGTGCAGGGCGGTGGGAGTGGATCTGGATGGTGCCGGCTCCACCATCATGGCCCGGCATGGACAGCCTGTTTTTAAAAAAAGTGTAAAGGATATTGAAGAACTGGTGCGGTTTTCCTCCCTGCCCTTTATTGCCAAGGGGATCATGCGGCCGGATGAGGCCCAGAAATGCGTGGATGCAGGTGTCAGTGTCATTGCTGTTTCAAACCACGGCGGCCGGGTGCTGGATTCCACGCCGGGAACGGCCGAGGTGCTGCCCCTGATCCGAAAACAGGTGGGCGACGCAATCACCATAACAGTGGACGGCGGGGTGAGAACCGGGTATGATGTGTTGAAAATGCTGGCCCTGGGGGCCGATGCCGTGCTTCTGGGCCGGGATATCATCCGGGCGGCAGTGGGAGGCGGAACCCTGGGCGTCAGGCTCCATCTGGAGCATATTCATAAAACATTGAAAAAAGCCATGTTCATGACCGGAACAAAAAGAATTGATATGGCGGATTCAAGTATTATTTTTTAAGAAACTGATTTTTTGGATCGGCTCACCCTAGGATATTTAAGGAGGAAACATGGGAAAAGTGCTAATTGTTTTTGCAACCAGGTCGGACGAAACAACTTCAATTGCCAATCTTATCGGTGAAGGCGTCCGGATGGCCGGACATCAGGCGGATGTTAAGCCAATAAGCGAGGTGAAAAACGAAGAAGATTTAAAGGACTATGACGGGTACGTGTTTGGATCACCCACCTACCATGGAGAAATGATTACCTCCATGAAACAGCTGCTGTTTATTGCCGAAAGAGCAGAGTTGAAAGGAAAACCCGGCGGGGCGTTTGGTGCCTATGGCTGGAGCGGCGAAGCGCCTGGGAGAATTTTTGATACCATGGCCAATATCTATGGAATGAACATGGTAAAATCCGGCCCCCTGATGCTGAAAGCCAGCTGGGTGGAGGGCGGGATGAAGGCTTGCCAGGAGTATGGGAAACAGATTGCAGCCATGATATAAGGGGGTAAACCTATGCCGGAGTCAATCATTTTGGCCTGTGCATCCTGCCGTGCAAAAAACAGGGTGCCGATTGCCAGGATCAGCCAGGGGCCCAAATGCGGGAAATGCGGATCCGCCTTGCCGGTGGACGACCTGGGAAAGGTGGTTGCGGTCAATGACGTCACCTTTGAGCAGGAGGTGATGGGATCGCATCTGCCGGTGCTGGTAGATTGCTGGGCGCCCTGGTGCGGCCCCTGCAGGAGTATTGCCCCGATTCTGGAGGTGCTGGCCAAAAAATACCAGAATCGGGTGAAGATTGCAAAAGTGAATCTGGACGAAAATACGGGGACCGGCGCCAGATTTTCCATTTCCAGCGTTCCCACCCTGCTGCTGGTAAAAAAAGGGCGGGTGATCGATACCCTTGTGGGGGCACTGCCAAAAGAACAATTGGAAGCTGCCATTGAGCGACTTCTTTGAAACAGGGGACCCGGGTTTTCTCCAATGGGTAGAAACCCTGTGGAAAATTGAATTCAAGGGGGTGCGCCGGGAGTTTGATATCCAGGGAAGTCCCGAACGCACCCTTTCCCGGGCGGTTATGGAAGATGGTGGCGGCCGGCTTTTTCTTGTGGAAAAATATTCCCTTGAAAAATTGGCTGCCAGAATACAAATTTCTAAAACCATCGCCCATTTGAATTCCCGTGGCCTTGTCCAGGCGCTGGCCTGTCATCCAACGAGCGGAGGAGAGTTCCTGCCTGTTTTCAGGAGCGCCTGTTTTCAGATCTCCCCGTTTCTGGACAGTACCGGGGTGGATCGGCCGGGCTGGCTGGCCTCGGGCGACATGGGCGGGAATATGGCAGCGTTTTTGATCCAGATGGCACAGGCCTCCCAGGATCTGCCGGCTGAAATTTGTTTTTCGCCGTTTTCCATTAAGGCCTATATCTTGAAATTGTTTGACCAGATGCGCGTCCATGATGGAAACATGTATGATCGGTACGCGCCCTTTAAAGAATTTCTGGAACGTGATTTCATGGATGCCCATGACCAATTGCCCCAAAAATTTTGCCATGGGGATTTCCATCCCCTGAATGTGCTCTGGGACCAGACCCGGATCCGGGCGGTGATCGACTGGGAGTTCACCGGTCTGAAGCCAGAGGTCTATGATGCTGCCAATCTTTTGGGGTGTGCCGGGATTGAAGACCCCCAAGGGCTTGCCATGCCCATGGCCACCACCTTTTTGCGCAAGATCAGGGCTTCGGGGATTGTCAGCCCCATCGGATGGCACTATTTTCCCGAATACATTCTGGCCCTCCGGTTTGCCTGGCTCTCCGAGTGGCTTCGGAAAAAAGACGGGCAAATGCTGGATCTGGAGGCCGTATATATGGACATCCTGGTTCGGCATATGGACGAACTTCGCAGTCTCTGGGAAATAGGATAGGCCATTTCTTTGTTCCAAAGCTAAGGAAAACCAATGCAAGCCTTAACCGCCCAACAATTGGAAACCCTGATAACCGGCAGCCAGGAAGATGCCTTTTTAATCGTAGATGTCCGCCAGGCCGAAGAATACAGGCTGGTCCATATCCCCGGTGCTGTGAATATCCCCCTTGCCCAGGTTGAGCATCATCGGTTTGTCTCTGATAATACCCGCAAGGTGATTTTTTATTGCCGGGGGAACAGCCGGTCAAAGGTGGCCGCTGTGCTGGCAGCTGCCGGGGGACTGAACCCGGACAATATTTTTCATCTGACGGACGGGATGACGGCCTATACCGGTGAAATTCTTCTGGACCTCCCCCGGATGGATCATTTTCCGTCTGCCA
Source organism: Pseudomonadota bacterium (assembly GCA_018816605.1). The sequence continues at coordinate 35,138 of JAHIVS010000148.1, read as the reverse complement.
TGCCATCGGATGAAGTCATGGAAAAAGCAATTAATTTTGAAAAAGGGGCTTTTTTATTTTATAACCGGGCAAAGGATAGGGTGAAGGGCACTTGCCTGTATAAGATCATGGGCAGTATGGCCGGGGCAGAGGTGCGCCATGCAAAGACCCTGTTTGAAATGCTGGATAAACAAAAAACCTGCCTCCTTTCTTTTGAGGATTTTTTTAACCGCTGTACCGGCGATATCCTGGAAGGGGGGGCTCCCATTGGCGAAATCAATATTTTCCTGGATACGATTTTTCCTGAAAACAGGATAAAGCTCCTTGAGTTTGCCATTGAACTGGAATTTAGCGCCTATGATCTGTACAAGAATATGGCCGAAACCACCCGGGAGAGGGTGGTGAAAGAGATGTTTCTTTTCCTTGCCCAAGCCGAAAAAAAACATTTGTCAACGATGATTGAAAGCCTTGACTGCCTGGATTAAAATGTGTTGCGGCCGATCATAATACACGGCTTTGATGATTTTTTTTTTGCCGATAGTAAAGCGGCTTTTTCCCTTTTTCTGAGAACAAAAAAAGGCTTGATTTTTTTATCCTGGTTCTGGTAGTATCTGGCATTGGTCTTTCTTCTAACGTCCAGTTACGATATTCATTAAAATTTGTGTTCGGGACATAATTGTATTGGTTTAAGCAGGGTGTTGATACGATTGTCCGAGACAGGTCTGTCTCTTAACCCCTTCTTTTTTATTAACCATGTCCCTAGAAAAGACCTGTGAATGGCTATTGTTTTGTTTTTTCAAGCATGGAACCGGGAATAAGTGTGTTTGGTATGATGCTTGCTATACTTATTTGTCATGGGAGCCCATGATGTTTAAGGCCGATGGTCCGGGAGGAATATATATGGCAGACAAAAAAAAGCGAAAAACGAAGAGCAATCCAGATGAAGGCCTGAAAAGGAAAGGACATGTGTTGTCTGCAAATTTTTACGGGGCATTAAAATCCAAAAATGAGGTGTATTTTCAAATGGCCTCTCTTTTTAAAGAGGTGACCCGGGATGAAAAGCGACTCGAGCATAAATGGATTGACCGAATTCTGACAGATATTTCATCAGATAGTGCTGGTAATTTTATTGTAAAAGGCATATGAAGATTTAAGACTCTATTTTATTATCTATGGCTTTCCCTCAATATGGGAATTAATTCTTTATTCAAATACAACCACAGAAAAAAGGAGTGAATTAAATGGCAGAAAAAATGGGTATTTACAAATGCAGTGTATGCGGAAATATTGTACAGGTCCTCCATGGAGAAAAACCGCCGGTCATGTGTTGCGGAAAGGCAATGGACAGGTTGGTGGAAAATACAGTGGATGCCGCAGTGGAAAAGCATATTCCGGTTGTTGAAAAGGTTGCGGGCGGATACCTGGTAAAAGTCGGTAGTGTTGCCCACCCCATGACCCAGGATCACTGGATTGAATGGATTGAGCTTGTCAGTTGTGACGGCAATTATGTTCAACGCATGATGCTTGCGCCCACAAGCAAACCTGAGGCAGCATTTAAAACCGATTCTGACAAGGTTTATGCCTTGGCCTATTGCAATCTTCACGGCCTTTGGAAATCCTGATTTTATAAAAAATCAAATTAACCGAATGCCCCCATGGTTTTGAGATGAAAACCATGGGGGCATTTGTTTTTTGAATCAGGTTAATCTGAATTCATTGAGTTTGCTGGCAAGCATCTGGATATGGCGCATCTCTTCTTTGATGATATCACCGATCTTTGACTTGCCCATTTTCTCAGATGTCAGTTCTTTCATGCCCAGATAAAAGACGATGGAATCTTTTTCTGCGGCAATGGCCGACGCAAGAATGCCTTTCATGGTGGTTTCAGGCTGATTTTTTTCAAAGAAAACCCGGGTATCGGCCAGGGCTTTCAGGTAGAGGGCACTCTCATCTTCCGGGTCAAAAGCTGTGGCAGCCGTTTCTGAAGCTTTAAGGTTTGCCTGCATGGCAGCAAAGGTCTTTTCGTGGCTGTCTTCCATGTCTGCAAGGCCTAAAAGAAATTGTTTGTGCTTTTGTTCAGTTACCCGGTTGGCAGCTTCCCGGTAGAATTTTGCACCGTTTATTTCAATCTTTTTTGCAATTTCCAAAATATCATTTGCAGTGAACTCGTTGGCCATTTTTTCCTCCGAATTTAGTATATTATAATTTTTCTTTGAGTGTTTTTGCCAGTTTTACGCCCAGGTCAAAACATCTTTCTAAATCTGCTTCATCCGGTACATACTGGACTTTCACACCCGGGTCAATAATATCCAGTTTCATTTCTTCGAACTCTTTGTTTAAAATTTTAACGGCTTCACCACTCCAGCCGTAGGAGCCAAAGGCTGCCGCAATTTTGTTCTGGGGGCGAAGCCCCTTGATATAGGTCATGACATCGGCAATGACAGGATAAATACTATTGTTCAGGGTGGGAGATCCCACGGCAATGGCGCCTGCATCCAGAACTTCTGTCATGATATCGCTTCTATGCCATTTCCGGGTGTTCATCAGCCGGACATTGACCTCCTGGGATTCAACTCCGCTGGTAATGGCCCGGGCCATTTTGGCGGTGCTTTCCCACATGGAATCAAAGATGACCACAACTTTCTGGGTCGGTTCCTGTCTGGACCATGTGTCATAGGCCTCTATGATCTTGGACGGATTGTCCCGCCATAGTATCCCGTGGTCCGGGCAGATCATATCGATCTTCAGATTCATTTTGGCCACGTCCTTCAGCAATGCCTGGACCCTGGGAGAAAAATGCAGCAGAATATTGGCATAGTATTTCCGGGCATGGGGCATGATCTCATCACCTATCTCACCATCAAAGAACTTATCTCCTGCATAGTGCTGGCCAAAGGCGTCACTGGAAAAGAGGATGGCTTCTTGGGCAAGATAGGTAAACATGGAGTCCGGCCAGTGGAGCATTCGCGTGTCAAGAAAGGAAAAGGTCCGGTTGCCAACTTCAAGCGTATCTCCGGTTCCCACCACCTGAAAATTGAACTTCCGGTTAAAGTGCGCCTCCAGATTTTTGGCCCCCATTTTGGAACAATAAATGGGTTTGTCTTTCCCTATTTTATGCATCACCTTGGGGATGGCCCCGGAGTGATCCATTTCCGTATGGTTGCTGATCACAATGTCGATGGATTTCGGATCAATGATTCGGCCGATATTGGCCAGCAGTTCATCTCCGAAGCTCTCTTTGACCGTATCAATGAGAATATTTTTTTCACCCAGGACCAGAAAGGCATTGTAGGTGGTGCCTTCATAGGTTGAATATCCGTGGAAATCACGGATGTCCCAGTCACGGCAGCCAACAGAATATATCCCATCCGCTATTTCAATGGGTTTATACATGGTGTTACCTCTTTTTAAGTGTTAGTCATCCAGTTTCTCAAAATCTTCCTGGGCAGCACCGCAACGGGGGCAGACCCAGTCTTCCGGGAGATCCTCCCAACAGGTTCCCGGGTCCACGCCGTTGTCAGGGTCTCCATCGGCCGGGTCATAGACATATCCGCAGGGGCATTCATATTTATCCATTTTGCTGTCCTCCAAGTAATTTTATGAAAACAAAAAATCATCTTAGCACCAACCCTATGAGAGTGCCAGTTTTAATTCAACGCTCACTGCAGCTTTGATGCAAGGGACGTGCCTGCAATGAGAGCTAAAGATGGATGATAAAAAGGGTTTCAACTTGACGGGTATTATTATAATATAAGGGGTTGAAAATCAATGCATCATCAAATAAAAGAGAGGTCATGAAAGAGCGGATATTTACCAAAAAAACCTATATTAATGTGCCGGTGGGCCAACTTTTTGCCTGGCACGCCCGGAACGGGGCAATCCTGCGCCTGACGCCCCCCTGGGCGCCCCTTAAGCTGATTTCCCGCATTGGCAGCGGCATTGACAAGGGCGTAAAGGTCCGTTTCAGGATGCGCCTGTTCAAAATTCCCATGATATGGGAGGCCGAACACATTGATTACCAGGAAAACATCCTGTTCCAGGACCACCAGACCAGGGGGCCATTCGGTAAGTGGGTCCATACCCATTTGTTCCATGCCCAGGGAGAAAACGGTTCCGTTATGGAAGACAGGGTCTGCTTTAAACTGCCTTTTGGTTTTTTGAGTCTTCCCTTTTACAGCCATGCCGAAAAACAATTGGCCCGGGTCTTTGATTACCGGCACCGGGTGTTAAAGCAGGACCTGGAGCGCAGGGCGGACAAGGTCAGAAAACAGCGGATTCTTATCTCCGGTGCCAGCGGGACCATCGGCTCGAGTCTGGTTCCGTTTTTGCGCACCTGCGGCCACGAGGTGATCCGCCTGGTCCGCAATCCGTCGGACCTGGCGGAAGACACCCTTTTCTGGGATCCCTATAAAAATATTCTGGATATGGAAAAAGCGGGTCCCATTGATGCGGTGATCAATTTGAACGGGGTGGATATTTCCCGGGGCAAATGGACAGATGTCCAAAAAAAACAAATCCTTGATTCCCGGGTTTGTCCCACTTTATTTCTGGCAAAAAAAATAAGCCAAATGGCCCAGCCCCCCGATGTTTTTATATCGTCTTCTGCCATCGGGCTCTACGGAGACCGCAAGGATCAAGTGCTTACGGAAAAGGACACAAAGGGGGATTCTTTTATTTCCCATGTCTGCGAACAATGGGAGCAGGCCTCTTTAAAGGCTATGGATGCCGGTATCCGAACCGTCCAGCTGCGCATCGGCGTGGTCCTGACGCCTGCCGGCGGAGCACTGGCAAGAATGGTGCTGCCCTTCTCCCTGGGCCTTGGCACACGGCTGTCCCACGGCAACCAGTACATGAGCTGGATCAGCATGGATGATGCCCTGGGCGGCATTCTTCATATCCTGGAAAACCGGAACCTGGAAGGGCCGGTAAATCTGACTGCCCCCCATCCGGTTACAAATAGGGATTTTACCCGGACCCTGGGCCGGGTATTTGGACGCCCGGCCTTTTTTGTCATCCCCCGGAGGGTGGCCCTTGCCCTGTGGGGGGATATGGGCAAAGAGACCCTTTTGGCAAGTGCCCGGGTGGTCCCGGAAAAGCTTGAAAAAAATGGTTTTGTTTTTGAGCATTATGCGCTGACCCCGGCATTAAAAGATATGCTGGGAAAATAAAAAAAATCTAACCCAATACATTGGATCACTGAATGAACACCAAATTAAAAACCTTGTTTTCTTTTCTGATGATCACCGCCCTGGCATTCGGATTTATCAATATTTATTTTCCAGCCCAAACCTATAGTTTTGAGCGGCTTCATATTTTTTTGTTCAATTTATGCACGGGCGGATCAATCCTGTTGTATTACACCCAGGGCAAGATTCAGGTATCCAAAACCGTGGGTCTTTTTTTCGTTTTCTCACTTGTCTATGCCTTTTCCGCCTTTTTTCTGGTCTATCCATTAACCATCCTGGTTTCCTGTGTTCTCTATGTTTTGGTGGAAAAGGTTCGCATCCAGCGGTTTTCCCTTGTTCCCATCCAGTTTTTCCAAAAACAAATCAGTGTGGCGGACAAGTTTCACCAGGCCTCCCTGCTATGCCTTTCAACGGGCATTGTCATGGCCTCCCTGGTGATGTTAAACAATGAATATTTCAAATGGGTCTCCATGGTAAAGTTGACCCTCAACACGTTTTTTCTGGGCTTTTCTTTTCCTTTGTCCCTGATCACCCTTTCCCTGGTCTTTTCAATGCTAAAAAAAATAGAAGGGTCCGGCCGGAAAGTCATCATGGAATTTTGCTTCTGGACAATTACCCTGGGGGTCATTGTTTTTTTCGTTTTTATCCTGTTTGAACGGTTCATCCCCCAGATATTTGTTACCACCGCCCTGTTTGTTGCCGTTGTAACCGTTTTTTTCCTGTACTCAACCCATGCAGACAAAATGCAGCAAAAATTGTTTCTAACCTCAGGGATAGGGTTTTTGATTCTCACGGCCATCTCCGGTATCCTCTATATTTTTCTCCAGATGGCAGATGACTATAATCCGGAACGTACAAAATGGCTCCTCCACATGCATGTGTTCGCCTCCCTTTACGGCTGGAATCTCTGCGGTCTGTCCGTTATCTGCAGGTTTGATGATTTTCCCATTCGCCTCCATTCCCCCACGGTCATTTTTATCCATTGGCTCACGGCTATTGTGCTGGCACCCCTGGGGGTTTTTTACGGCCCCTTCGCCCTGCTGGCCATTGCGGGATACGCCTTTATCACCATCACCTTGTTCTTCAGTGGCAACCACGGGGTGGCCATTGACACGAAAGAAGGTTAACCCATGAGAAATATAGACAAAATCAAGCAGTTCTTCAGCCTGTTTGCCACAGGGGACCGGGTGCTGGTTGTGATCAATGCAGATCCCGACGCCATTGCCAGCGCCATGGCCATCAAACGGATACTCTGGCGAAAAGTAACCGAGGTGACCATTGCTTATTTTAACCGGATCAGCCGCCCGGATAATCTGGCCATGATAGAGCATACCGAGTCGGGTCTCATCTTTCTGGAAACCATTAAAAAAGAAGAATTTAACCGGTTTGTGGTGGTGGATTCCCAGCCGGATCACAACGAGGTTTTTTCCCATTTTGTGTTTGATGCCATCATTGATCACCACCCCCTGTGCCATGACAAGGCGGTCTATACCGATATCCGTCCCGGTTACGGGGCCTGTTCCACCATCATGACCGATTATCTGCGGTCATTGAAAATCAAGCCCTCGGCAAAACTTTCCGCCGCCCTGATGCTGGGCATCAAAACCGACACCGCCGATTTCACCCGTCAGACAAGCCTTCGGGATATCCGGGCCTTCCAATATCTGTATCGATTTGCCGACATGAATATTGTCACCAAGGTGGAACGGGCATTGTTAACAGAGGAAAACCTGGATTTTCTGGGGACAGCTATAAAACAAAGAAAGGTGATCCACAACCGGGCCTATTTCCATGCCGGCACCATTTCCAGACCCGACGAACTGGTGGTGGTGGCGGATTTCTTTTTGACCATTTCCCGGGTCAACTGGTGCATTATTTCCGGGGTGATGGGACAAGAACTGATCATTATCCTGCGCAATGACGGGCTGAGAAAGGGTGCCGGAAATACCGCCAAGGAGGCCTTTGGAAAATTCGGGTCTGCCGGGGGGCAAAAGACCATGGCCCGGGCGGAGCTTGATATCAAGCTTATCCGAAAGGAAATTAAAAAGGCCAGCAACCGTGCCCTGGCGGACTGGATTATCTGCCGAATTGAAAAAACAGCCGGAAAGAAAATAGAATAATACCGATAAACACGGGACCGGTTTTTGTAGAAAGAAATGTTTAGGGATAAACCGATGGGAAGACTGGTTTAAATGAAGACAACGACACTCACCATGATCCTTTCATGAAGGTTGTCCATATTTCAAAGGCATCATTGTCACAGGTCGGAATGGAAGGGGCTTTAATGACCCTGTCTTCACTGCCGTTTGTTTTTGCGTCCCTTGGTGTACATGGACGGAATCCTGGTTTCTGGCGCCTGGGGATTGCATCCTTTGCAGGGATTGCATGTCTTGTCTGTGCGTTTACTTTGTTCCGGCGACCCCAAATGGGTAAGATTTTTGGCGGCCTGTCTTTTATCGGCAGCTTTGCAGCGGCGCTGCCCTATCTTGCAACCCATCCGGTTGCCGCTCTGTTGGGAATCGTCACCTTTATCGGCGCAGGGTTCACACTGCTGGATTTTCAACGCTTTGCCGGCCATGATGAAAACAATCCCCATGGAAACCGTAGTCAGCAGAGAGTTCGTTGGGCGATAATTACGATTCCTGTTGTCATCGGCATTTCAATGATGTCCGGTATGTCGGATTCCCTTTTTTCAAGGGCACCTATTGCAGCCACCGTTGCCATCACTCAAATTCTTTTTGTTCTTTGGGCATGGCAGCACAGGCCCGGCCCTCGTTTTTTGCTCCCGCTGCTGGGCGGGTTCTTCTTCATATCGGTTCTTTTTTCATTGGTGGCGGGACATACAGCGACCATTTCTCTTGTCATCGGTTTGGTCAACCTGATTTTGCTGCCCCGTTCCGGCCCGATTAATGAAAAACGGGAGCAATGGTGGGAAATCCTGCTCAACCATCCAGCCCGCATTTTACTAAGCACCTTCTTTGTTCTGTTTGTCCTGGGCACCCTGGTGCTCATTATTCCGGCCTCCACAAAAACGGGGGCCATTGATCTTGTGGATGCTGCATTTACATCCATGAGTGCGGTTTGTGTCACGGGACTTATCGTTCTGGACACACCCAATGCGTTCTCCGGGACCGGCCAGTTCTTTATTCTGATTCTGATTCAACTGGGGGGTCTCGGCATCATGAGTATTGCCACGGTGGCACTTCATGCAATGGGGCGCAGATTGAGTTTACGCCAGGAACGTATTTTAACATCAATGACAGATACGGACCATCATGATTTGCTTGCTTCTCTTGTTATCATCCTGAAGTTTACCTTTATTGCAGAAGGCGTCGGTGCCATTATTCTGACCGCTTTGTTTTATTTTACGGGAGATACCTTGGGGCAAGCATTCTGGAGGGGGCTGTTCACAGCGATATCCGCATTCTGCAATGCCGGGTTCTCCCTGCAGACGGACAACCTGGTGGCCTATCAAGACAACCCTTTGATTTTGCACATGGTTGCGTTTTTGATTGTTATTGGGGGTCTGGCTCCGGCCACCAGCTTAATGATTCCCAATTGGATACGCCGGCAGAAGATTCCCGTCACAGCCCGAATCTGTCTTATTGCGACCATTATTCTGCTGGCCTCCGGCACCTTTTTCATCCTGGCCTTTGAATGGAATGGTATTTTATCGGGCTTGTCCTTTTTTGATAAAATTCATAATGCCTGGTTTCAATCGGTTACTTTGCGTACCGCAGGCTTTAACTCGGTGGATATCCAAGGAATGGTCAGTCCGACCTTCCTGGTCATGCTGTGTTTTATGTTTATCGGAGGCAGCCCCGGCGGTACTGCCGGTGGTGTAAAGACGACAACCATTGGCATCCTGGCAATGACATTTTTGGCAAACATAACCAATCGTAACGTTGTCATCATAAAAAACAGAAGAATTCTTTCCGGGACCATTTATCGCGCCATTACGATTGTGGCTTCCGGTGCAGTCGTTTGGTTCATTCTGGTGTTGATGCTCGAGATAACACAGCAGATTCCCGCCCGTGATATTATTTTTGAGGCGACTTCCGCCATCGGCACCGTGGGCCTTTCCACCGGTGCCACCGCATTCCTTGATGAGATTGGTAAAATAATAGTGATGATCGCAATGTTTACAGGTCGCATTGGTCCCATGACGTTGTTTATGGTGTTAAGCGAAGATCACTCAGCCCCTGCCTCTCGCTGCCCGGATGCAAAAATTACCTTAACTTAAAGGAGGGTTGCATATGTCCCAACAAATATTAATTATCGGGCTGGGTCAATTTGGAATGTCCTTGGCCCGTACATTATCGGAAAAAGGGGTTGAGGTCCTGGCCGTTGATCCCAAAAAAAACCTGGTTGAAGAAGCATCCGCTTTTGTAACCGAAGCCTTGGTAATGGACGCCACCGATGAGGCAGAGCTTGCCCGGCTTCAGCCGGAAAAACGAAATTCCGTGGTGTGTGCCATTGGAGATGATTCAAAGGAATCTTCCATCATCTGCACCTTATTGCTCCGGCAGATGGGTGCGCCTTTTATTGTGGCATGTGCAAATGATAAAATGCACCAGCGCATTTTACAATTGGTGGGAGCACACCAGATTGTCAACCCGGAGCAAGAATTTGGAAAGCGGTTTGCCACCCGGCTTATTTACCGGCATATAATCGCTGACACGCCCATTGGAGAAGATATCCAGCTTACCGAAATCCATATTCAGCCGGCAATGGTTGGAAAAAGCCTCATTGATCTTGCCCTGCCAAAGCGTTTCGGAATCATGGTCGCCGCTATCCGCCGGGGTTCCCCGACTAAAATTATCCAACCGTCCCCAACTGAGCCTTTGCAGGCCGATGACCAGCTGATGATTGTTTCCAGCGAGGCCGCCATCGCAAACCTGATAAAAGAGGTGTAAGTATGAGGATCGCACAATCAATGCGCATTGGGGTGTGGCTGCTGATAGGTCTGAATTTGTTGATGGCCCTGGGATCCATCTGGATTTTCATGCGAATGGCGCCGGCAATTGAGGTGATCATCGACCAGAATGAACTTTCTCTCCAGGCCTGCGAGGAAATGCTGGCCTCCCTGGCAATGCTCAACCACGATAAGACCGAAAATTCGGCATTAAAGGGCAGATTTGAAACTGCACTCAAACGTGCCCAGGATAACATTACTGAAAAGGAAGAGCCGGGTGCCCTTGAATCGATCCGCAACGGTTTTTCCGAGGCGTTTGCAGGGAACATATCCGCACAGCGAAAGACCATATCCGGAATAATTCTTTTGGGAAAAATCAATAGAAACGCAATGATAATCGCCGATCGGCGTGCCAAACAATTCGGATATGCAGGCGCCTGGGGAATTGTATTTATGGCGGTTTGTGTTTTTCTTGCAGGCATGTTTTTCAAAAGAAGCCTTTCAATAAATTTGATCAAGCCCTTAGAGGAAATAAATGCTGTAATATCTGCCAACCGAAATGGAGATACCATGCGCCGCTGCAGTGGTTCGGATTTGCCCAGAGATGTCAGAAGCTTATTCAATGGGGTGAATGAGTTTCTTGATAAATAGAATTAGACCGCCATTTTGGGGAAAAGCAGAATGATTTTCGGGTATTGAAAAAACAAGAATATTCTGCTACCCCTGTCTTGTGCCTGTAATTTAAACATAACCCGATTATAAAGAGTCTGCATGATGACGGACCCCATTTTGGACAATGAACTGCTGGCGCTCCAGCAGGAGAATAGACATCTTAAAGAGACAATAGGGGCCCTGCGGGAACGACTGGAAGTGCTTCGTTTCGAAAAGGAGCAAAGCCTGGGGGATGCGGTTTCCTCGGCTGAGGGTGAAATTTTACAGCTTCGCCAGACGATTTCAGCATTGCGGAAGGCGTTGGAGAACCAGCAGGTTCTTTGTGAGGAAATGCTTTTCCAAAGGGATAAAACCTACGGAGATCAAATACATCAGTTAAAGGATATGGTTATGGCGCTGCGCATACAGCTGGAAACAAAACAATCAGGGAATTGACAGGAAAGCCATGGAAAACGATAGGGGGTTGTCTTTTTCTGATACCAGAGGGTTAGATTCCAAGGGTCATGATACAAAAACCGGGAATGAGCGGCCCCTGGATATTTTGTCCGGCGGTGAGCGGGAGCGGCTCTACCAGGCAGAAATGCTGTTGGCGGTTTCCCGGAAAATTGCCGGCCTGGAAACCCTTGATGAAATTCTTGAAAGCCTCATGCTCATGACCGCAAGGGAGCTTGGAAGCGAACGGTGTACCCTTTTTCTCAATGACAAGGAAACCTGCGAACTCTATGCCAGGGTTGCCATGGGTGATTTCAGGCACCGGATACGGATGGTCAATACCCGGGGCATTGCAGGCCTTGTTTTTACAACGGGCAGGGGACTGATCATCCATGACGCATATGCAGATGACCGTTTCAACCGTGACATTGATGTCCAGACCGGTTTTATCACAAAGGATATTCTTTGTGCGCCGATCCGGACAGCCAGGGGGGAGATTATCGGTGTTGCCCAGGCCCTTAATAAACAGGAAGGCCTTTTCACGGAACGGGACATGGGCATATTGGAATCCATGTGCCTCCAGGCGGCGGTGGCGCTCCAGGGAGCCCAGGTCATTGAAAAAATGAAAATTGACCGCCAGGAGGAGATGGGATTTTTTGATGTTGTTGTGGACATAACATCTGAAATTGATTTGGGGGTTCTTTTGCAGAAAGTAATGGGTGAAGCAACCAAACTGCTCCATGCAGAGCGATCGACCCTGTTTTTAAATGACGACAAGACAAATGAATTGTGGTCAGAGGTCGGAGACGGCATTGAAGCCACCCAGATTCGGTTCCCCAATCATCTGGGAATCGCCGGAGCGGTTTTCACCTCCGGACGCACCATCAACATTCCCCATGCCTATGCAGACCTTCGGTTTAACCCCGCCTTTGACCGGCAGACCGGTTTTTTTACCCGTTCCATTTTATGTGTCCCGGTGGCCAACAAAGAGGGACACATGATCGGGGTTACCCAGGTGTTGAACAAAAGAGGGGGGCCTTTCACAGACAGGGACGAATCCCGTCTTCGGGCATTCACCTCCCAGATTTCCATTGCCCTTGAAAATGCCAGACTTTTCAATGATATCCAGAACATGAAAAATTACAATGAAAGCATGCTGGAAAGTATGTCCAATTGTGTCATCACCCTGGACGAGGCAGGCACAATAATGACCTGCAATGCCGCTGGGTTAAGGATACTGAAAAAAACCCCCCGGGAGATTGTCTCCCATCAGGCCAAAGATTTTTTTTGTGCTCCCAATGAATGGATCATGGCAAAAATACAGCGAATGGAAGTAACCGGACAAGCGGATCTCACCATGGACGCAGAATTTGCCTTTGACCAAAATAAAATTTCAGTTAACGTGAGCATTCTTCCCCTGGTAGCCGGGAACAAAAAAAAGCTGGGCACCCTGATCATGATTGAGGATATCAGCACGGAAAAGCGCATGAAATCAACTTTGTCACGGTATATGGACCCGGGACTTGCAGACCGGGTATTGGAGGGCGAAAATCAGGACATCCTGGGTGGCAGGAGCGTTGAGGCAACGGTTCTTTTTTCCGATATCCGGGGGTTTACCACCTTGACAGAAACCTATGGTGCCCAGGGAACCGTCAGTCTGCTCAATGAATATTTTACCATCATGGTCGACTGTATTCAGCGCCAAAGCGGAATGCTGGATAAGTTTATCGGTGATGCCATCATGGCCGGTTTTGGGATTCCCATACCCGGCAAAGATGATGAAGACTGCGCCCTTCGGGCTGCCATATCCATGATCATTGAACTCAACAAGTGGAATCTGGAGCGGATCAGGCAAGGAAAGGTACCGGTCCATATGGGGATCGGACTGAATACCGACCGTGTGGTATCCGGCAATATCGGCTCCCCCAAGCGCATGGATTTTACCATGATAGGGGATGGGGTCAATCTTGCCGCCCGTCTGGAATCGGCCTGCAAACAATATTTTGCCCAGATTCTCATCAGTGAAAATACCTTTAACCGATTAAAGGGGACTTACCGGATACGGGATATTGATGATGTGATTGTCAAGGGCAAGACAAAGCCTGTGCGTATTTGTGAGGTTCTGGACCACCACACCCGGGAAAGTTTTCCCAACCTGATGGAGGTGGTCAGTCATTTCAAGGAAGGCCGGGACTATTATCGGAGGGGTGTCTGGCAAAAGGCCGTTAAATCCTTTGGCAGAGCCCTTGAACTGAATCCCTCGGACAAATTGTCACAGGTTTTTATTGACCGGTGCACCTATATGATGGAGAATCCCCCTGAAAATGAGTGGAATGGCATCTGGGTGATGGGATCCAAATAAAACAGGTGCCATTCTTTCCAAAGGACGGATATGGTGATGGATGATCAAAATTGCAGACGGACCCAGGCCCGGCATTCCACCGGGTTTGACACCAGACTGGTTTGCAAGGATCGGGTTTTGAATTGTCGGATCAATAATATATCCGTGGGTGGTGCACGGGTGGAAATTGACGGAGCATTTGATGCCAAATCCTATGTAAAGCTTTCCCTGGGAGCTTTTGGTGAATTCGCATGTGAGATTGTCTGGCAGGATGGAGCACGCCTGGGCCTGAGGTTCTTAAACACTGCCGAAGAAATGGCAGAGGTCATTATGGGGATAGCCGCATACGGTTAATCGGTTGAAATATGGATAATCTGCTCTATCTTATGCTGCTGCTGGCCCTGGGGTATCTTTCCCCCAGGCTGCCTGCCTTTCCGGAGAACACCCCCCAGGTACTCAATCAATATGTGATCTGGATTTCATTTCCGGCAACCGTGCTGCTCAAACTCAACGGGCTTGCCTTTGATGCCGGCCTTTTGGTGTTGGCTCTGGTTCCCTGGACCCTGGTCTTTTTGTCAATCGGTGCTGTTTTCCTGATTTCAAGGGCCCTGGGATGGGACCGGCCGTTAACCGGGGCTGTCCTTTTGTCTGTTGCCCTGGGCAATACCTCCTTTTTTGGATTTCCGGCCGTGGCCGCTTTCTGGGGTGAGCAGAGCCTGAAATACGCCATCCTCTATGATCAGCTGGGATCCTTTTTGGCGGTGGCCACCTTTGGCACCATTGTCATGTCGGTTTACGGCAACACCTCCCGGGTGACCCTGAAAATCATTCTTTCGCGGATACTGGGCTTTCCGCCATTTGCAGCCCTGGTTCTGGGGATAGTACTTGCCCGGGTTCCCCTACCCGCCACTTGCCTTCTTGTGCTCCAGGGACTTGCCGCCACCCTGATTCCTTTGGTGATTTTCAGTGTGGGGTCCCAGCTCAGATTCAGACAACCCCTGTCCAACGTGGGGCCGATCCTGATCACCATGGGGCTCAAAATGATCGTTTCTCCGATGATTGCCATGGGACTTCTTCTTTTATTTGGAATTTCCGGGCCTGTTTATCAGGTGGCGGTTTTTGAAGCCGCCATGCCCTCCATGGTCATGGCCGGAATTCTGGCTTCGGCCGGCAATCTTCGGGCAGATGTGGCCAATGCTGCGATCGGATACGGTATTCTTTTTTCTTTTGTCACCCTTCCTTTTTTCTACTGGCTGATCAGCAGATCCTGGCAATGAGCTGTTTACATTTCCAAAAAAAGCCGGGACAAAAACCCATGAATGGGTTTTTGTCCCGGTCGGACCTTGTTTTTGGCCCCTAGGGGCTTTAAGGTAAAAACAGCTTAGGGTTTATTCTCGATCAAATTCTTCTTTAGCCGCACCGCAGATGGGACAGCACCAGTCATCGGGAAGGTCTTCAAAGCTGGTTCCCGGATCAATGTCATTGTCAGGGTCTCCGTCCGCCGGGTCGTACACATAACCGCAGGGTCCACATACATATCTGTCCATGATAAATTCTCCTTAAATTATTGATTACACGTTAACCTAACCCATGGGGCAACGAATCGGTTTGGAAGACAAAAAACCTGTTCGTTACAACAAATCCGCTTTTTTCAGGGCAAAAATAGCGCCCTTATAAGAGGCAAGGATCAAAACCGCATACAAAATTAAAAGTAGTGTGCTCATTAATAGGGTTTCCTTTTTTTTAATATCCCATATCCAGGGATAAAACAATTTTAAAATTAATAGGATTTCTTATTTATTTCTTCCACGGTCAGTTTTTTTGAATCCATGAGCTTCCAGACATAGACGACATAGCCAAGGACAAAGGGTATCCCCAGTGCAGCATAGGTCATGGTTGTCATGGTGAACGGGGACGAAGAGGCCGTATGGATGGTAAGGCTGGATTGGAGATCCAGTTTTGACGGGTAAAATGCCGTGTTATTGAATGCCGGAAGGCAGAGGACAACAAGACCCACCATCACAGTGCCAAGCCCGCTGAACCATATGCCGTTGTTTGCCTGTTTGAACACAGCTGAAAAAACGCCGTATACGACCAGAAGGATGCCTGAAAGCAGCAGTACCGGCAAATGGGGCATGGCCAAAAGATTTGATAAATACTTGTAATCCACCAAAGAAACCGTGCCTGACGTATCCACACTGAATCCTTTCATTATCAGAAGGGAAACAAGCACATATACCAAAAAGGGCAGGGCCGTCAGAAAACTGTTCCCGACCTGCTTGCGCAGCCTGGATTCAAGGCCTGGGGTTGACTTGAAATCGATGCTGTTTAAAAGGTATAAACCGCCCAGAACCCTGGCATTAAAGACGAGAAAAATCCCAAGGGAAAGATTGAACAGGGAAAAAGCCGCTTCAAGGCCTCTTAGGTTGATGCCCAGGAGGGTATAATCCCAGGTAACCCTGTTGTAAAGGTCAAGTGTAAAATTTGAACCGGTATAAAAAGTGCCCACGGCAGCGCCTATGAGCAAAATGCCCACAGAACCGTTTATGAAAAGAAAGGCCTCATAAACAGTTGATCCCAGGAGATTGTCGGGTTTTTTTCTATATTCATAGCTGACGGCCTGAATGATGAAGGAAAAAAGAATCAGCATCCAGACCCAATAGGCGCCGCCGAAACTGGTGGCATAAAATTTGGGGAAAGCGGCAAACAAAGCCCCTCCAAACAAAACAAGGGTTGTAAAGGGCATTTCCCATTTGCGTCCAAGGGCGGTTATGACCAGGGATTTTTCAACATCAGTTTTGGCAACTTGCCATAAAAGCGTTTGTCCTCCCTGGACAAAGGTAAGAAACAGAAAAAGTGCCCCTACAATGGCGATAATGATCCACCAAATCTGCTGCAAGGTTGTATAATCAAGGTTTGAAATCATTTTAACGCTCCTCCGAAGGTCCAATGGATATTTGTTTAAGCATGATTTTAATTTCAGCGGCCAGTAAAATGGTAAACAATCCTAAAAACATGAAAAGCGTAATCTGGACATTGGCGGCTGCAAGATTTGTTGTGGATACCGTAACGGGCAGGAGGCCGTCAATGACCCAGGGCTGACGACCCACCTCGGCCACAACCCAACCGGACTGCTGGGCCATCATGCCCAGAAAACCGGAGATTAAACCTAGGGGTAGCAACCATCTTTTTTGGGCAAGGGTATCTTTTAACCCGTAGAAAAGAAAGAGTCCAAAAAGAATGGGGAAAAAGCTGCCCAGAGCGACCATGATATGAAAGGCATAGTAGGGGGTTGCAACCGGTGGAACCGCTTCTTCCGGTGAGTTGAGATACCCGTACCCCATGTAATCCTGGTTCTGGCGGAAACTTTCCAGTGACTGTTGTGCCTGCTGGCTGTTGTTCTCTTTGCGGGCCTGTTTGAATGCGGCAAGATCATTTATGGCTGTTTTGCCCTTGGCAATTTTGGATGCCACCCCTTCTATTTTTTGTTCTGGGTTGCCATACACAAGGTCGTCGATTCCCGGCACAAATGAGTCCAGGGAACGGTTTGCCAGCAGAGAGAGAAGATAGGGAATTTCAACTTTTACAAGAAAGGGTTCCTGATTGTCTCCGGGTTTTTTATCGGGATTGAGAATCCCTGCAGCAACAATGGCAGCCCTTGTCTGTCCTTTATACAAGCCTTCAATGGCCGCAAGCTTCATGGGCTGCTTTTGGGCAACCTCATAGGCGGATTCATCTCCTGTGAATACAACATAACTTGAAGAAAGCAGGCCAAAGACAGAAGCCACAACAATGGACCTTTTGGCCATTTGAAGATGTCTGCCCTTTATCAGATACCAGCAGGAAATGGACAAGACAAACAAAGAGGCAAATAAAAATCCGGAACTGGATGCGTGAACAAATTTGGAAA
The DNA here is from genome assembly GCA_018816605.1 of Pseudomonadota bacterium. The sequence continues at coordinate 17,703 of JAHIVS010000148.1, read as the reverse complement.
CAGCAACAGGGTTGAAAACAACCTCAAAAAAACTGTCCATTTCAAACCGGGCGGTTTCCGGATTAAAGAGCATCCCCACCGGATTTTGCATCCATCCGTTGGCCACAAGTATCCATACGGCCGATAGATTTGAACCCACGGCGACCATCCATGTGGAAAAAAGGTGAAATTGTTTCGACACCCGGTCCCATCCGAAAAACATGACAACAAAAAAGGTTGCTTCAAGGAAAAAGGCAAAAATGCCCTCAATGGCAAGGGGCGCACCAAAGATATCCCCGACGATCCATGAATAATTGGACCAGTTTGTTCCAAATTGAAATTCAAGAATGATTCCCGTTGCAACGCCAATGACAAAATTGATACCGAACAGGGTCATCCAGAACTTTGTAAGGGCCCGCCATTCCTTATTTCCTGTACGCACGTAGATGGATTCAAAAAAGGCGCACAAAAAAGAGAGCCCCAATGTCAGCGGTACAAATATCCAGTGGTACATGGCAGTAAGCGCAAATTGAGCCCTGGCCCAGCTTACCATGCTCAAATCAATATCCATCATGGGTGTTCCTCCTAGGTTAAATGAAGCGGTCTGTTTTTTATTAAAGGGATCATTTGTCCGCCTCGGGTTATCATGCTATTTTTTTCCATTACGGACTCCTTTTTGAGATGCCGCTTTTATTTTTTTGCAATAATAAAGCAATTCGTGTGCCATATCTGTTAGGGGTTGATGTAAGAAAGTTTATAGTGCTTGAAGATGTGTTAACATAAACGATTCGTCCTGGCTTTTCAAGCGTGTTTTATCCGTTCTGATAAAAATAAGAATTATGGGAAAGGGGAAAAACCGGCCGGCTTTCTGTCTCTTTTGTGTCACGGAAAAAAGAGTTGAAACAATGGTCTGGTACACAAGTGTCCCGTACAGGAAGGTGCTATCGCATGCCAGTGACCTTGCTTGTTTTCTTTGGGGAAGACAAGAACAGACAGACCTTGCCCATGACCCAGGCCGTTCTGCCGGAGATTTTATGTGGGGAAAGGGACGCTTAAAGGCCAGGTATTTTTTTGGCCCCTGTAAACAGACGGATCGGTATAAAAAATATAGGTTGTAAAATTGTTGTCAAGCCTATAAACATTTTTTACTCGGGGCAGTAAACCGGGGAAGATCAAAGGATTCGGATCGGATTAAAATTTTGAGGAACGCCATGGAAAAAACAATAAAAAACAACCAACTGGTGCTGATGGAAGGCGCTGTTGTGGAAAGATTGCGGAGATCAGATGCCCTGACCCTGCATCCGTTGCTGGTCAATGCACCCCTGGTCTACGACAAGGCGGGCAAACTGGCCCTTGGGCAAATTTATCAGGGGTATATTGATATTGCAGTTAAGGCCAAATTGCCCTTTCTCATGTGCGCACCCACCTGGAGGGCCAGCAGGGCCAGAATTGTGGAATCAAGGGCAACCCACTCCCTTAACCAGGATGCTGTTGCATTCATGCAGGCCCTTCGCGATGCCCAGCCTGATAGGGACAGGATAAAAATCGGGGGGCTTGTGGGGTGTAAAAATGATTGCTACAAACCCGAGCAAGGATTGTCGGTTGAAGATTCTTATGCCTTTCATTCATGGCAGATTGATCAATTGGCAGGTGCGAAGGTCGATTTTTTGATTGCCCAGACCCTCCCCAATGTTCAAGAGGCCCACGGCATTGCCAAAGCCATGGAAAAAACAGGGATTCCCTATATTATCAGTTTTGTTATTTCCCGTGACGGCAGACTTCTGGATAAAACAAGCCTGATGGCCGCAATCGCCCAAATTGATTCCGGAACCCATAAAACGCCCCTTGGGTTCATGGTAAATTGTGCATATCCGACATTTTTATGCGCGGAAGAACAGCCGCCAGAGCTTTTTGATCGACTCATTGGGGTCCAGGCAAATGCATCCTCACTGGACCATTGGGATCTTGAAGGCTCGGACCGGCTTAAGGAAGATAAGGTGTCTGACTGGGGAAACGCGATGCTGGGCCTCAACCGATCCCATGGCGTAAAAATACTGGGGGGCTGCTGCGGCACCTCTGATCGGCATCTGAACTATATTGTCGGCCATTAGATTTTTTTCCGGCTTTTAATTCCAAAGGAGATTTAAATGGAGAAAACGACTCGGATTACAGCAGAAAAAATCAGTGCCCTTGTTCAAAATTTTATTTTAAACTCCCCGCTCAACTCCCTGGGGAACCAAAGGGGCGAGCCGGCCTGGGACTCTTTTCTTGTGGGGTTTTCTTCCGGCGAAGATCCCATCTGGCAGCAATATAAAGAATATGTGGGCGCCTTCCATTGGACCCCCTGGGAAGTCTTTAACCAGCATTGCCCCCAAAACAATGTGAGTGCCGATCAGCTGACGGTTATTTCCTGGATTCTGCCCCAACGCAACCTGATTCGCGCAACCAATGGCAAGGCCAAAAAATATCCTTCCGAAGAATGGGCCCGGATAAGAGTCCATGGTGAAAAATTCAATATCGCATTGAGAGAGCACCTGGTAAAAAAAATGGAAGAGGCGGGACATGCGGCGGTTGCTCCCATGCTGGCCTCCAATTGGACCATTGTAAACTCCCAACGCTTTTCCTATGCATCCACCTGGTCCGAGCGCCATGCCGCTTATGCGGCCGGCCTGGGGACCTTTGGCCTGTGTGATGGGCTTATCACCGCCAGGGGTAAAGCCATGCGCGCAGGTTCCATTGTTGCAAAAATAGCCATTCCCCCCACTCCGCGACCCTATGCAGATCATCACGCCTGGTGCCTTTATTATGCCCAGGGAACCTGCGGCAAATGCATTGACCGCTGCCCGGTCCGGGCCATTACCGAAGCCGGCCATGACAAGGAAAAATGCAGGCAGCATCTGGCCAAATCCAGGGGATACGTGAAGAAAACCTATCAGTTTGAGGGCTATGGATGCGGGTTATGCCAGGTGGGGGTTCCCTGTGAGGCCGGCATACCGGTCAGGGCGGCCAGACAAGCCTTGGAGCGGGGAGAATTGCCCCTGCCCCCGCCTCCCTTGGCCTAGACACAGGATAGCGGTCCCCGTGCAGCCCTTGAGTCCTGTTTTTTTTTAATTCTTTTTTCATGAAAGGACCCCTATTTTTCGGGTAACGCTTTTAAACGGTTGGAATCCCAGCTTTTGGGACTAAAAGAAAGCCTGACCCGGGATCAAACCGGATAGCGGGTATTGAGAAAATCTTCAACCGCCCGGAACACATCCAGGGATATGGGGCCCCGGATAATCCCGTGGAGGTGAAAGTCAATTTCCCGGTAATGGGCATGGGGGATTTGCCGGAAGAGTTTTTGCCCGCTTTTACCGTCCACCTTGGGATCATTTCTGCCCTGGACAATCAGGACGGGAATCTTCAGGGAGCAAAGGGCGGCACTTACCTTTCTCATGAGGGCTTTCACCTCCACAATGCCCTGGATGGGGCAGCGATGGTAATTGATGTGGGGGTTGTCCGGATGGTTTCGGGCATAGGTCTTTGTTAATCCGGTCATTCCCAGTTTGGCGGCAAACAGATTCCATGCCTGGAGAATTTCCACAAAACGGGTTGAAACCCCTTTGAATTTAAGGGGGGCGGAGATGGAGATAACAGCCTCAAAATCAGCAGGTTTCAGAAGAGCCTGGTAAAGCGCCAACCCAGCCCCTGTTGAAAAGCCGCCAATTATGATTCGGTCGCAGCAGCTTTTTAAAATTTCAACCCCCCGGTCCACCGATTCTATCCAGTCTTCATGGCGCTTGGTTGACAGGTCAATTGCAGAGGTACCGTGTCCTTCAAGCCTTGGGGCATAGACCGTATATCCTTTTGCATATAAAAACTGGGCCCATTCCCGGACTTCTTCGGGTGCGGCCATTAATCCGTGGACCAGGAGAATCCCGGTCCTAGCAGATCCATTGTGCAGAAGAAAGGGTTCCCCGATCTGCCTGGGCTTTGTTTCTCCTTTCAGAAAATAGGTCTGGTAGGCGGCATGGAAACGTCGGCGCTCTTTGCCAAGAAGACCATCACAATGGGCGTTTACCTTCTTTTTTTTATCCCCCGGGGTTTCCAAATGCGTTAGATCTTATGCGACAATTTCAAAATACACCCGGTAAATCATGGCATAGTGGAGGGCACCGCCCACAAGAATCAGGACATGGAACAACTCATGAAAGCTGAAGATTCCCGGGACAAGCCGGGGTTTTTTAATGGCATAGATAAGGCCGCCCAGGGTAAAGGCAGCCCCGCCGGAAAACAATAACACCTCCTGGGACAGGGACATGTTTGCCAGCATCTGTTTTATGGGAAAGAGGGCGGCCCAGCCCATGACAATGTATATGAGCACATAAAGGGTTCTGGGGGCCCGTGGAAACCACAATTGGGAAATGATTCCAAAGCCCACAAGTCCCCACTGGATTGCGATCATGGTCCAGCGCCAAGGCCCTTCCAGGCAAAAGTAGCAGATGGGGGTATAGGTGCCGGCAATCATGAAAAAAATGGCCAGCCGGTCCATTTTTCGCCAGAAGGAAAGCTCGTTTTCTTCTTTTTTGAATCGATGGTAAAGGGTGCTTGCAAAAAAGAGAAATACAATGGAAAGACCGTAGATGAGCGCTGTGATCAAAGCGGATGCCGAATGGCTTGCCACCTTTGCCAGGTATATGGTTCCCACAAGGGCTGCAATTCCCCCCACCAGGTGGGAATAAAAATTAAACGATTCCTGAATCCTGACACTCATGTTTTCTCCTTTCCATGGCCATATCTTCTGAATCAGCCCGTAACCGGTCTCCCTTTTTGGGGACATATCAGAACTGGCAAATTTTGATCCATCCTCCCTATTATTAAATTATGGCGCCATATACCACAGGAAAAAGCGAATAATTACATTTTTTTTACATCTGCCAGCCTGGGTGCCTTTGAATCGTTTTTTCAAGGCCATGCCTGCCAAGCATGCGGGTATGCCCAGAAGTGCCGTTGCCACCGGGCTTGCGGATTATGTGATGGACGCAGGCCAGAGGCCGGCACAATTGATTAAACAGACAACGCACGCCATCACGGAACCAAAGGCAATGATTGCCAGTGATGAGGATCAATTTCAAACAGCATTAAATTCAACAGGAATGTTGTGTTGCCCCCCCCAGTTGTCCTGGCAGTTTCAACACCAATAAATGAAGTCATCCTGAATCTTTTTTAAACCTGCTTGGATATCAGGTGACAGAAATAATTAGCTGCACACAGGTCCCGGGTATCATGGGGTATATTAGAAAGCCCATCCGGGCCAATGAAATCTGTTCAAAAATCAGAGCGGGTCTTGATCAGGTTTCGGACGGGAAAAATGAATCCGGGGCAGAATAATTCTGCCCCGGCGGGTGTTTGGGTTGAAAGGGTTCTTTCTATCCTTTTTTGGTGGCCTTGTTTTCCCATTCCTGGATATGGGTCGTTTCATAAATCTCTTCCCATCCCGAGATCATACCGGCAATATGACTGAAAAGAGAATGGCCTGTGGTGGTCATGTACACGTGGATGATCAGAAAATTTACCAGAAGAAATGCCAGGAGGGTGTGGACAAGGGCCAGCGGTGACAGGGAAAAGCTTCCGGGCATGTAATTATACAAATAGTAGATAAGGCCGGTTGCCATCTGCAGGGGCAGAAGCATGGCAGAAATGCCCAGATAGGCAAGGCGCTGAAGGGGATTGTGTTTGGCCCCTTTGGATTTCTGGACCGGGTGCTCCTGGCCTTTGAAAATGCCGAACATATAGTAAAAAATAACATCAAACAGCTTTTTGGTGGTGGGGATATATTGTTTCCATTCCCCGGTGGTGAAAAGCCAGAACACAAAGAAGGCAAACAGAACCAGCCAGGAAAGCCCTACAAAATTATGAACCGTCACGGCTGTCTGGAACCCCATCAGGGTAAAGGTGCCGTGGACCTCAAAACCGGTGACCATGAGCACCAGGATCATCAATCCCTGGAGCCAGTGCCAGAGGCGCTCAAACCGTGTATACAAATATACTTTTTTGATTGTTTTAACCACCATCTTCTATTCCTCCTTTCCGTTCCGGGTGAAGAACCGGCCAAGCCCGTGGAGCATTACCCCGACCAGGGCCCCCAGAACGGCCACCATGCCTAGGCTGTCAATTAAATTGGACCTGTCCCGTCCGGGCAGATAAATGTCGGTGATATTGGCCAGGCGGGAATCTTTCCGAATATGACATTGGTTGCAGTCCAGGGCATTTTCCCTGGGCGCCACCATATGGGTGATGGGAAAGGCATAGGTGGTCTCCACATGGTCAAATTCCCCTGAATAGGGCACATCCAGGGTCTTATTGCCCCGAATGATGGCATCGTTCATGTCAAAGGTGGTCCAGAAGCCCTTGGGGCCGGACAGAAGCGGTGCCACCATCTGTTTGCTGATCTTGTCATAGGGCTGCTTTCCCCTGTGGATTTTAAACGGATGTATCCGGGAATCTTTGTCGTTTTTGTCGCCCAACGGATGGCTGACCTGGACAATGGTTGAAGGATCAATCTCATCTTTTATCCCGATATTGTCAAAAGAACCATTGTACCAGAAATATTCAGGCTGAACGTTCTTTTCCCATCTGAACTCTCCTTTGATGGACTTGTAGACGGGTTTGCCGAATTCCCCGTTTGTCACATAGGGCTTGCCGTCCTTGAGGTTACCGGCCTTTGTCCAGTCCCACCACATCATGGTGGGATTGACCCGTGCATATTCGGGAATGTGACAGGACTGGCAGGCCACCTTGTCTGTGTGGTCGTTCATTTTTGAATCGGCTTGTTTATGGGGCAGGCTGCTGTGGCAGGATTCGCAGGTGATTTTTGAGGCCATGTCGTCCTGGATCAGACTTTTACGTTCCGCTGCCGCAGGACGTGTATACAGACGGCCGGCAATATTGTGATTGACCGTGGTATGGCACCGGACACAGGCAAAATCAGCCCCTTCGGCGGCCATGTGAACATCCAGCATCTTGTTGGGTTTGGCCAGGGAGGTATCCAGGTCTCCGTGTTTCACCCCGTCACCGCCGCCGCCTTTAAAATGGCATTCCCCGCAGTTTTCCCGCTGGGGCAGGGTGATTTTCTGGACGGCATTTTTAACCTCTGCCTGGAGCTCCCTTACGATTTCAAGGGTGTCCGGGTCTTCATCCCCTTCAAAGGCTTTCAGGTCGTCAAAGACCTCCTTATAATTGAATTTTTGGGCCCCGTGGCAGGCCAGGCAATTGACCTGGCCCTGGGTTCCGTTCCAGCCCGCATGGCAGCTCAGACACCCCTTGTCTTCCATGGCATTTCCGGAAATACAAAAATTGTTGATGGCATGTCCGGCTTTTCCGTTCATGATCCCTTCTTTTTCAGATGGGACTTTCCAGGTCCAGTGAATGGTCTCCTTGAACTGCATGGAGGCTTCATTGTGGCAGGAGAGGCAGGCCTGGGTGATTTCATCTCCGGATGTAAAATTTTGTTTCAGGATATCCATTTTTGAATGATCGGTGGTGGTCCAGTGTTTGCTCCCCCGGACAGCCTGCTGGGCCAGTTTCATTCCCAGGGCCTCATCTATTGTGTCTGTCGGCGTCGCTGCCTGGGCCCCGGGCAAGATCAAGGCGGCAAATATCAGGGCCAAAAGCATTCCCATGGGGTGTTTGCCATAGCTGGTTTTTGTTTTTCCCATAAAACCTCCAGGTTGATGAACAATGAATCCGGGTATGGCCAGGGCCACACCCGGAGGCCAAATTATTTACAGGTTGCGGGGGTGGGAGAGTCAGCCGCAGAATTGTAAAAATAAGAATAGATGTCCAGGGTGTCCTCATCGCTCAAGGCTGCCCATTCCTGGTCACACCCGAATTCGCTGAATTTTTTCCCCTCAAAAATTGCTTTCCATTCTGCCTGTTTCTTTTCGGCCGGGCTGACCTTGGGAGTTTCCGAATCCACAGCCCCCCTGTCAAAACAGGCTTTTACCACTTTGCGATAGGTGTATTTGCCTTTTCTCTTATTGCCGTCCGGACCTTCGGAGGCCATGGCTGCCGAAAGGGAGCCCAGAGTGAACATGACAAGAATGCCGGTGATGAGTATTTTTTTTAGCATTGTATTTTTCCTTTATGTTTTAAAGAGATTAATTTTTTTTGAATGCAAAGGAGCCGTCTTTTTTAAAATCAATTTGTGCTTCCACGTAATAGGCATCCAGGTCAGGTCTGACATCTTTAACCATGTAATATGCCTCACCGCTTCTGGCACCGGTTGAGCAGACAAATACCACGGGTTTATCCGAAGCAAGGTCTTTTATTCTGGGTTTTAAGTTCTCAACGGGAATGTTTACGGATGTTTTAAAATGACCCTTGGCAAATTCATCCGCATCCCTGACATCGATGAGGGTAATGGACTGGGGTGTGTTTGCCATAATGGTTTTAAACCGTTCAAGCTCAATGGATCCCTCCACTTCACCTGCTGCGACGCCAACGCCGGCAGCGGCATCTCCAAATTTGGCTTTCCAGGCAGGATAGCCGGTTTCAAATACAGAGACATTTTTATACCCCAGGACAATGGCTTTGGCAGCAGATTGATGACTGAGTTTGCAGTCAAGACCGCCGCAATAGAAAATAATGGGGCAGGAAAGCTCCCTGGGCAGTTTTGCCTTGAGCAGATCAAACTGGGAAAAGGGGATGCTGATGGCCGTTGGGATGTGGGCCTTTTCGTACATGGGTTTCAGGGGGCGTGAATCCACGACCAGGGTGTCGTTGGCTGCAATCTGTGCCGCCACCTGCTCGGCGGTAATGGCCGAATAGGCCCCCTTTTGTTTCATCCATTCCGGATATCCCATGGCAAAAACCTTGACATTGGTATACCCGAGGGCCCTGGCCTTGAATGCGGATTTATGGCTTAGTTTGCATTCCAGACCTTCGCAATAATAGATGAGCAGGGTGTTTTTATTTTTGGGCAGCAGATCTGTTTTTTGGTCAAACTCGGTAAAGGGAATGTTCACGGCTCCGGGAATATAGCCTTTGGCATATTTGACCAGATAGGGTCTGGCATCAATGAGCATAACATCGTCGGCCATGGGGACGCTGACCTTTGAAATAACAAAGTCAACATCCACGATCTGGTCAAACATCCAGGGTTCTTTGGCATTATCTGCAGATGCCGTTAATGTGCAGGCAAAAATTACAAGGCCTGCTGCCAGGGTCATGAGCAGTTGTTTAGACATGTTCGGTTTCATAGGACTCCTCAATTTAAAATTGCGATTTTTATTTTGCCGGCCGGATGATCCCGGCTCCTGTTTTTATGGTTGCGCCGTCATTGCTGTAAAGAAAGCAAAGGGTGTGCCAGAGAAATACATGCAATGGGATTATTGATTCAACTCTTTTAATTTATTATTAATTCGGCGTAAATGCAATCTTTTTTTGCAAATTTAAACCCAGGGAGAGTGTTGCCAAAGTGTTAATTCTGTATTAAGTTTAGCGTTAACTGTGTTAACGGGAGGGATGAAAATGAACATTGGAAAGCAATGGCGGCCGATTATTGATTCGGTCCAGGACGGGATCATTATTGTGGATGCCCAGGGCAATTTTATAGCGGCAAATCATTCTGCCCAGCTCATGACAGGGTATTCGGAAGAAAAGCTCAAGGGCAGATCCTGCAGGCTGCTCAATTGTACGGGGTGCGAAATAAAGGGAACGGGCAGGGGAAAGGATTGGTGCGGCCTTTTTTCAGCAGGCCATGTCCGGGATAAGAAATGTGTGATAACGGCAGCCGATAACCGGGCCGTCCCCATTGTCAAGACAGCCACCGTGCTCTTTGACGACAAGAATGAAATTGTGGGGGCTGTGGAAACCCTTAAGGATATATCGGAAAATATCCACTATAAGAACGAGCTGGCATCCATCAGGAGGATGTACCATATTGATGACGGATTCCATGGGATAATCGGCCGGACTGCGGTCATGCAGAATCTTTTTGAAAACATTGAAAGTGTGGCATCCCTGGACACGCCGGTCATGATTCTGGGGGAAAGCGGAACCGGTAAGGAAATGGTGGCAAAGGCCCTCCACGAAATCGGAACCCGTGCAAAAAAACCTTTTATCAAGGTCAATTGTGCGGCCTTAAGTGAAAGCATCTTGGAAAGTGAGTTGTTCGGTCATATCAAGGGCGCCTACACCGGAGCCGATGTGGATCGGGTCGGAAGATTTGAGGCCGCCCATACGGGCACCATTTTTTTAGATGAAATAGGGGATATTCCCTTGTCTGTACAGGTCAAGCTTTTACGGGTTCTGGAAGAGCAAATGATCCAGCGGGTGGGGGAAAATAAATCCATCCCCATTGATGTCCGGATTATTACCGCCACCAATAAAAACCTTGATTCCCTGATTGAACAGGAAAAGTTCCGGGAAGATCTTTTTTTCAGGATTAATGTCTTTCCCATGACCTGCCCACCCCTGCGCCTTCGCAGGGATGATATCACCCTGATTATCCAGCATTTTATCAGTATCCATGCCGACAAGACAGGAAAAAATATCCTGGGGTTTACACCGGAAGCCATGCGGGCAATGGTTTCCTATCCCTGGCCGGGCAATATCCGGGAATTGAGAAATGCCGTGGAATATGCCTTTGTCCTGGCAAGGGGAAAGAGTATCCGTTCGGAACACCTGCCGGAAAAAGTGGTGTACAAAAGTCTGGCCCCGTCTTTGCCACCCAAGACAGATAAAAATATAAAACCAGACCTTGGAGAAGAGCCTGGCAGTATTTTTCCCCAAAGGACGACGGTGATGGTAAAACAAAGCCAAAGGGAGGCCCTTATCGCTGCCCTGAAGCAGGCCGAGGGGAATCAGACCAGGGCCGCAGAATACCTGGGCGTTTCCAGAATCACGGTGTGGAAGCGCATGAAAAAATATAATATCAGTATTAAAAGCCGGTAAAACGCCCTTTGGCGGCTTTGGGTAAAAAAGTCCTAGAGGCTGATGCAGGTGGCATCACAGGCGATATCAATGAGTTCTCCTGCTGTTGCCATTCTGCAGGAGTCGGCCAGATCCTCCTGGGCGATAAACCGGGACTTGGCACAGGGGGTGCAGACCAGAATCGGCACATTGTGGGCCTGGAGATGGGCCAGAGAATCATCTGCAGAATCGCCTGTGGCAGCTCTTAATGGCGCTGCCGCTCCTTTTCTGGCAAGGTAGACCCCTTCATCCAGCAGGAATACGGTCACATTCTTCCCTTGTTTCTGGGCCACGGCTGCCAGAAAAAGGCCCCGGGTGGCCCGGTTGGGGTTGTCAGTACCGCAGGCAATGGTGATCAATACATTGTCAGTCATTTTTTTGTCTCCTTTGTGAATGGCGGGTTGATACTGTAAAATGGATTACCAGATCCCTTTGTTTGTGTAAAGCCACAGGGTGGTAGTCTCTTTTTTCTCTGATATAAGTATGGTAATATGGGCAGTGTCACATGAAGTATTTAACGTTAGATCACGGGCGCTGCTGTAAAGGCGAGCGTTAACAACTGGTTTACACCTTGAGAAACACGGGAAGAATTCAGGTCTCAAAAAATATACAAATCACAGGAAAGGGGCGGTCTGTCTTTGGATATTGATTTTTTGATCTGTACTTTTTCACCATTGGCATTATCTTTGCTGTTAATTGTGACTGGCCGACTGGCCGACTGGCAGGGACAACAAGAATCCATATGAAGGATAATAAATGAAAAAAGAAAATGTACTGGTTATCGTGCTCATTGGTCTGGTGGTTGCAGGGATCTTTTTTTATAACAGGTCAAAGGCGCCGGAACCGGTCATAGCGGCAGCAACCTTTCCGAAATCCGACCCGCTGGAAATAAAAGAGGCCGGCATTGCCTGGAAAGACTATACCCCCGGCATGGCCATTGCCGGTAAGGGAGATAAACCGGTTTTTTTGTATTTTCATGCGCCTTGGTGCACCTATTGCACAAAACTCAAACAAACCACCTTTAAGGACAAGCAGGTACTGGCATATCTTGAAAAAAATTTCATCAGTATCCAGGTGGATACCGACCAGAATCAGGCGCTTGGCCGGGAGTGGAAGGTCAAAGGACTTCCCACCATGTGGTTTCTGGAACCCGACGGCAAAAAAATCAGCAGTATTCCCGGATATCTGGATGCACCCCAGCTGCTGCTGATTCTCAAATATATTCAGACCAAAAGCTATACCAGAATGGAATTTCAAGAATTCATGAAACAAGGGTAATCTAACCTTTTAGGATAACCCGTTTCGACAGGCAATTGCCCTGGCGGGAAAGGAAGAGAAAACAATGACATCAAAAATTTCAAGGCGGGCTTTTTTAAAGGGCAGTTTTGCAGCGGCAGGCTCCGTGGCTGTAACCGCCAGTGTGGCAAGGGCCGCCGCCTCCTTGGCCGAAAAAGGAAAAGAGCCTCTGGTAACCGTCATTGATATCAGCCGCTGCATCGGGTGTGAGGAATGTGTTTATGCCTGCAGAGAATCCAATGCTGCAAAATATCCAGACCCCCGAAAGCCATTTCCCAAAATGATTCCCAAACGGGTGCCCATTGAGGACTGGTCTGAGAAAAGGGATGTTACCGATCGTCTGACCCCCTATAACTGGCTGTTTATCCAGCATGCCAAAGTCCTTGTCAACGGGGAAGAACAGACGCTGACTCTCCCCCGGCGCTGCATGCATTGTGAGAATCCTCCCTGTGTCAAGCTGTGTCCCTGGGGGGCTGCCAAGCAGGAACCCAACGGTCTCTCCCGGATTGATGCCGATATCTGCCTGGGCGGGTCCAAGTGCAAGGCGGTCTGTCCCTGGGATGTGCCCCAGCGCCAGACCGGTGTGGGCCTTTATCTGGATATTTTGCCTTCCCTGGCCGGTAACGGGGTCATGTACAAGTGCGACCGGTGTTACCAGCGGCTTGAAAAAGGCCTTTCCCCGGCCTGTATTGAAGCCTGTCCCGAAGATGTCCAGACCATTGGTCCCCGTGCTGAAATGATCGAACAGGCCCATGCCCTTGCCCGCGAGATGGAAGGCTTTGTTTACGGGGAAAAGGAAAACGGCGGTACCCATACCCTTTATGTCTCTCCTGTCCCCTTTGAACAGCTCATCCTTGAACAGGGCAAGGGAAAACCTTTCATGGGCCGGGTCGAGGACAGGATGGCCGACGGCAACAACCTTGCCCGGGCCATGCTTATTGCCCCCATTGCGGGTGCGGTTGCGGCATTTGGAAAATTTTACAAACGTGTAAAGGAGGATGGATAATGTCTTTGGTCCGTAACACACGGCAAATTGCCTATGGGCTCACTCTGTTTTTTATTGCCCTGAGCGGGTTTGCCCAGATGCCGATTTTCAAGCGGTATTATATCGCCGATATCCCTGGATTGGGCTGGCTGGATCAGTTTTATGTCACCCATGTCCTGCACTATGGTTTTGCGGCATTTTTCATTGGATTCAGCGTTTATGCGGGCCTGGATTTTGTCTTAACTAAAAAAAAAATTTCCGGTCTCACGGCTTCAGGTCTTGTAAAAATTGCTCTCATTGTTGGGCTTATGGTTTCAGGCGGGCTCATGGTGGCCAAAAACCTGCCCGGCATTTATTTTCCCCATGCCTTGATTTATGTGATCAATATCAGTCACCTTGGTCTGTGCATGGTGCTGCTTATGGTCAGCGCCTATACCCTGGTAAGAAAGAAAGCCTGGATTAAATAAAAGGGACTTAAAGAACAGAGGGGAGGGCCTCTTCCAGGAGCCTGTTAATGCGACTCACATATTCATGGTTCTGGCAGGGCTTTGACAGATGATCCACATGGTCATCCTCTTGTTTCAGGTGCTTTATGGATTCTAGGAACTCTATGTTTCCCGAGACAAAGAGTATGGGGATGTGTGTGTCTGTATTCCGAATATGGGTATAGACATCCTTGCCGTTCAGATTTCCGGGAAGAAGATAATCCAGGCTGATAAAATCGTATGGGTTCTTGTCAAATAAATCCATGGCAGCCTGCCCGGTATCTGCGATATCCACTTTGTGGCAATAGGGCGTCTGTGTCAATAACCGGTATTGCACATTTGAGATGGCTGCTTCATCTTCCACCAGAAGAATATGTTTTTTGGATTGTATTCCCTTTTCCCGGGGTTGGGTTTTTTCTTCAGGAACCGGTTCCCGGGCAACCATGGGCAGGCAGAGCGTGAATTTTGTCCCCAAACCCGGTGTCGACGAAACACGGATACGGCCCTGGTGCTGCTCCATGTATTTTTTTACATTGGCCATTCCATACCCCGAGCCCTTAATGCCATTTGCATAGGCCCCGGTTACATCCCGGGTTCCCTTCAAGGTGAAGGAGGGATCATAGATGGCGTCAAGGTGTTCTCTGGGAATGCCGCAGCCATTGTCTTCAATTTCAAAATAAAGGGTATCGTCACGGCAATGGGTCCGGATGGTTATTTTCGGGTCATCGGTTTTGCTGGTGGCATGTATGGCATTGTGCATCAGATTCATAAGCGCATGTTCGGTCATCCCCGGGTCAGCAAGCAGTTCAGGGACTGCCTGGGAATTTTCTTGTATCAATTGAATGCCTTCCAGGTCTTTTTTCAAAAGGCTGAGCACCAGATCAATTTTATCGGTAAGTTTGAAAAAAATTTGATTGGGAACCTGGTCCTTGGCAAAGGCCAGTAAATTCTTTATCATGTTTTTTCCCCGAAGGGTCTGGTCGAATATGATGTTAAGGGAGTCCTTTGTTTCCGGATCCTTGCAGTCCAGAAGAGAAAGCTCTGTCGTCCCCATGATAATGCCCAGAATATTATTGAAGTCATGGGCCATTTTCCCTGCAATTTGGCTGACCAGGGCCAGTTTGTTCTTTTCTCCCAGAATTTTTTGGGCGTTTATTTTTTCAGCTTCCGCCAGTTTGGCGGTGCGGAGGTTTTCCTTTTCTTCGATCAAAAGCCGGGTCAAAAAAAAGGCCCGGCGGTCATAGAGCTCAATGGAATAGCAGGCCAGCATTCCGATGATATTGGCACTGAGAAAAAAGAAATTGTTGTTGGTAAGGATTGGCCATGGCGTCTGGGCAATTCCAATGGCCGCTATTTCGTAAAGCAGAACAACCAGCCAGGCGCCCAGGGATGCCCAGATAAAACGTGCGCGAATAAAGGTGTACCCAAAAATAAAAATCAAAATCAAGCCCGCATAGTAGGAATAACTGGCCGGCGGGGGGGCGATCAGAATCATCAGGATGATACCGCTGCCGCCAATGATGATCAGTCCGGCCAATATCGGCTGGATCCATTGCTGCACCCCTTTGAAATAGGAGAGGATCGACACCAGCAGAAGAACCGGGCAGACCAGGCCGTACCGGATTGCCCAGAGATAATGTTTCTCCTGGGGAATGAGAATTGCGTCCAACACCCCGAAGAGGCCGTAAAGACAGCAGGCCAGAATGAGGGATATGCGAATGTGGCTAAGAGACCTTTTAAGATAATCCTGCTGATATAGCATCTCAAGGTGCTTGAAGGGGCCTGAAAAATGCAGGGTAAAAGGATTGAGATGCATTTGTTTGAATTGGGGCAGAAAGTGGAGGATTTCGGTTGGCATGTTTGTTTTCATATGGATGAAATTAAAATTTCGCCTGAAAAATGTCAAGGGGCATTCCCATGGCGGGGAGGGGTTACCAGGCGGAGTAGGGCTGGCAAATGAGGTTTGAATTAAAATACCGGGGGTCGTGGGTGACTTCTTTACCGGCCCAGGGAGGAACTTCAAATGCCTGGGTTTCATTTTCCAGCTCAATCTCCCCCAGAATCAGCCCTGCATTTTCACCCAGGAACTGGTCAATCACCCATTCAAATCCTTTAAATTCAATTTTGAACCGAACTTTTTCCACCAGGGGTTTTTCGCAGAACAATTCCAGCATCTGCCGGGCATCGGGTTGGGGAATTTCGTATTCAAACTCCCAGCGCCGGGTATGGACGGTTTTTCCCTTGATGGTCAGAAAACCGCTGTTTCCCATGATCCGGATCCTTACAACCCGGTCTTCCCGGTTGAGCATATACCCCTGGCAAACAAAAATCCCGCAGGAAAGGTCAACGGGAATTCGGGTGACCAGAAATTTTCGTTCGATTTCAATGCCCATGGCAGAAAAAGCCTTTCATCCGGATTAGCGGATTAAGCCGATTTTTTTCATTTTTTCGACCATCACCGCTTTGTTAAAGGGTTTGATCACATAGCCGTCACATTTTCCCATACAGGCTTTTACGGTTTCCATGTCCGAGTGGGAGGTCACCATGAGAATTTTTGCCTGTTCTTCTTCATCCAGGCCTTGTTTTTTTTCCAGTTCCCGGATGATCGTCAAAACCTCTATGCCGCTGATGTCGGGCATGGAAACGTCCAGGGCGATCACCCCATATGGTTTCCAGTCTTCCAGAGCCGTTTTTATGACCGTCAAGGCCGCCTTCCCGTTTTGTACGCCTTCACAAGTGCCAAAATCAGCTAGGATTTTCATCATTTTTTTTCGGCTGACAATTTCATCATCCACAACAAGAATTTTCATTGGAATCCTTCCCCGCGTATATTTCAAAAAATATAAGGTTCATATTTAAGTGAGCGAGTATATCATACCTGTTCTAGGTTTTTGAATTAAATATTTTTCTTTTTTTTGTGGGGAGCAAGGCAAGGCCTACCCCGGAAAGAATGACAACAGATGCTATGAAGAGTCTTAATGTAACGCTTTCGGACAGAAAAAACACCCCGCCGCAAGATGCAATCACCGGCACCGTCAACTGGACGCTTGCGGCCTGTGTGGCGGTGAGTCCTTTTATGGCGGCATACCAGCTTACATACCCGGCCCCGGAGGCCAGGCTGCCCGATAGAACCGCGGCCCAGAATCCGGTTCCAGACAGTCCGGGTTCCCAAGGGAGGGATCCCGGGGAAAAAGGTGAAAAATCGGACAAAAAAAGCGTGGGCCCCAAAAAAAGGAAAACGGCCCATATGAAATTAAAGGCGGTTGTGTCAACGGGGTTGCTGACCTGCTTTCCCAAAAGACAATAGATCCCCCAGAAGATTCCGGCCAGTACCATGAAAAAGGCCCCCAAAGGGGAGGGGGATGATAACCCGGGAAAAAGCAGGTACACAAGTCCCAAAAGGGCTGTTGCCATGCCCAGGGTCCGGACTCCCCCCGGTCGTTCTCCGTCCAGAAATCCGGCAATGAGCATGGTTGCCTGGACGACACCAAAGAGGATCAGGGCGCCGGTGGCCGTGCCAAGGTCCACATAGGCCAGGGAAAAAAACAGTGCGTACAGGGCCAGCATCAGGGGCATGGCCCATGCCGCTTTGTTCCTGGGCCGGCAGAAAGCCTTCCTGCCGGCCAACAGGGTTAGAAAAACAGCCCCGGAGCCCAGACGAATCAGGGTAAAGCTGCCCGCATCCATGGACCCTATTTCCAGTGCAAATCTGCAGAAAACAGAATTGGCGGCAAAGGCGGTCATGGCAAAACAGGTCAGGACAATTGTTTTAAGGGTCATCATGGTTTCCGGAACAAAATTATTTGTTTATCCCTTTAAAATTTTCGGTTCCTATGGATATACCAAACCTTTAGGATTGTATACCCTTGAGATGGGGATGCAAGCAAATAAAGAAGGCGGCAACCCCACCCCCCATTGCCCTTCTCCCAGATTCTGGCCTAATATGCGGCCTTTGTGGGGATTTTAAAGGACGTGATCCTGTCCATCAGTCCTTTTGGAACCATT